>QZJZ01000003.1 GCA_003599815.1 Candidatus Auribacter fodinae | reverse complement strand
GGTCATCACGAGGAGCGATAGCAACGTGGTGATCTCATCGTGTAACGTCATGGAAAAGAGGAGATTGCCACAGCCTCTGCGAGGCTTCGCAATGACCGTTTAGGGGGTATTTCCTGAACAATAAGCAAGGAAATATCATGCATAATGGTTATACTTTTTTTATAATGAATTGTTGTTTACGGAAACAGTTCAGTTTTAAACAATAACCCCTAAAAGCGGGGTCATCACGAGGAGCGATAGCGACGTGGTGATCTCATCGTGTAACCTTATGGAAAAGAGGAGATTGCCACAGCCTCTGCGAGGCTTCACAATGACCGTTTAGAGGTAGTTTGCAGTACAATGAGCAAGCAGTATTATGTCTATATCATGACCAATAAATACAATAATGTCCTGTATGTCGGCGTGACGAACGACTTGCAAAGACGGGTATACGAGCATCGGGAAAAACTGGTTGCCGGATTTACCCGGAAATACAATGTTGATAAACTGGTCTGGTATGAAACCCACGAAAACCCGGAAAGCGCTATCCTACGCGAGAAACAAATCAAAGATCGACCCCGCGCTAAGAAAATAGCGTTAGTGGAGGCATATAACCCGGAGTACATTGATCTATACAAAACATTGTTTTAATAATACCCGCCTAAAACAGGGTCATCACGAGGAGCGATAGCGACGTGGTGATCTCATCGTGTAACACCATGGAAAAGAGGAGATTGCCACAGCCTCTGCGAGGCTTCGCAATGACCAACCATGGGTATTTCCTGAACAATATGCAAGGAAATACCATTGTGTAATGGTTATACTTTTTTATTTTACAATGAATTTTTGGTCTCAAAAATAGTTCAGTTTTTTAACAACAAACACAAAAACAGGGTCATCACGAGGAGTGATAGCGACGTGGTGATCTCATCGTGTAACATCATGGAAAGCGGAGATTGCCACAGCCTCTGCGAGGCTTCGCAATGACCAACCATGGGTATTTCCTGAACAATATGCAAGGAAATATCATGCGTAATGGTTATACTTTTTTATAATAAATGTTGTTTACGGAAACAGTTCGGTTTTAACAATAACCTCTAAAAGCGGGGTCATCACGAGGAGCGATAGCGACGTGGTGATCTCATCGTGTAGCGTCATGGAAAAGAGGAGATTGGTACAGCCTCTACGCATCTCCTCCGCGACCGATCACAGATTATAGATACATTAACCTTTTTCAGCAAATTTCCCTATCTGAGAAGAAAAATGATCAACGAATTTTTTCAGTTTGTCTATACTGTCGAACGTCATTACCCATTGATCGAATTTGTCGCCTTTTTTAAACTTGTTATCATCGGAAAACTCCACGCCTTTTATCATTTCTTTGTCGTCAATAAATCTGACTTTATAATGCGCGATAGCGTTTCTCAAATGTTTTGTCAGGTCATGGAAACCTATGCTATTCATATCACGAGCCGGTTTTAGGGTGACACCCTTCTCCACAGTTTGCTTTATTTCCGGCAGGCACGACCTTTCGGGCGGGGCAAATGACGGAATGTCTTTATTGCTGTAATATTGCTGAGGAAACATAAAAAGCCCAAGCAGAGAGTTCATGAGCTGAGTAACTTCATATTTCCCGTCTCCGGGGTTATTTTGACGGTTACAAATTATAGCGAGGTTTTCTCTGGTTCTTTCAACAAAATCCGCGAGGCTTTTGTGTGCTGTCATTTTTATGTACTCCTCTGTATGATATTAGTTTACTGTATTTAGATGATTTGATTCCGTTGAGAGTTCAGTTATTTAATGACAAAATTCGAATCGGATTATCGTGAGACACAGAGCTTTTCAGTAGATATGTTTTGTGTAATATTCTGTTCAAGAGGATATTAACAGGCGATGTTGAGTTCCGCAAACCATATAATCCAGCAGTATGATTAAATAATTATTTCATAGAGAAAAGATACAAAAGTATCAGGGAATATTATTAAAAGTATTAGATTTTGAAAAGGTTCTAGATGAAATCAAAGGAATCCGAGACTACTTAATTTTTCATGCAGCATTTGTCTTTTCACAGGCTTAACCAGAAATCCGTCGCAATGATTGTTTGCCGCGCGGCAGACATTAGTCGTTGTGCTGACGGCTGAAACAATAATTTTGACAGAATGGCAGTCGTGTTTTTCCTCTTCTTTCAGGATTTGGCTGAGCAAGGTGATACCGTCAATATCCGGCAGTTCAATATCAATGGTAATCAGATCAAAGTATTTGCCCTCGGCAAGAGCATATTTTACAAGCGCTATTGACTGTCCCCCTGATGTGGCAACTTCACATTGTCCGTATTCGGACAGAAGTGTCTTCATTTTTGTCAGAGCTGCAAATTCATCATCGATCGCTAATATCTTCCGATTGCCCTTCATTTCTATTATCATCTCCTCTATTTACGCGATATCCAGTTCATCAAGAAATGTTTTTAGCCGTTGAAATTCATCAACCATTGCCTCAAAAGCTTCGCGAGCGCCGTCACCATCCCCTGACTTGCTGAGATGCTCAACTACTTTTGCCGCTTCCGACAAGGGGTATGCTTCAGCAGTCGCGGCGCCGCCTTTAATAGCATGAGCTTCTTTGCCTACCAGTTCAAGATTTTTTTCTTCAACCGCAGGACGCATTAGTTTAAGCTGATTTTCAATATTTGCAACGAGCTGGGTTACGATTGAGAAAAACAAATCACGATCGCCAAACTCGCCTATTCCTTCTTCGATATTAATCGGAAGTATGCCGGATATATTTTGCTCAAAGAGTGTTTTTTCCTCTGCGAGCGCTGGAATCTGTGATGAATCCGGATTTTTGTGGATCAGCCATTTCTGTACCGCCGCAAGCAGTGTCTTTTTTCTGATGGGTTTTGCCAGCACATCATCCATTCCTAAATAAAAGCATTTTGCTTCACAAGCTTGGCTGACATTAGCGGTCAAACCGATAATGGGAATCCTGCTACAGAGATGTTTTCCCGCCCTGATTTTTCGTGTCGCCTCAAATCCATCCATTTCAGGCATTTGTATATCCATGAAAATGAGCTCGAATTGTTCTTTTTCACATAGTTCAACAGCTTTTTTGCCGTTTTCGGCAATGAAAACCGTATGTCCTGCTTGTTCAAGATGCTGGCGAGCCACCTGCTGGTTAATCGAATAATCTTCGACAACCAGAATTTTTCCTTTTCTGGTTTCAGTATAGATGTTGACGGGCGTATCGGATAAAGGTTGATTTTTTACGTCATTCGCGTTGCAAATATCGAAATTGATTTCGAAAGAGAAACAGCTTCCTTTATTTTCTTCGCTCACAAGCGCGATTTTACCCCCCATCAATTCAACGAGTTGTTGTGCAATGGTGGTTCCAAGTCCTGTTCCGCCATATTTTCTTGTGGTACTTTCATCCGCTTGTGAGAATTGTCTAAAGATTTCTTTCTGGCGATCGGGAGAAATACCTATACCCGTGTCTGTTACAGAGAATTTCAATGTTTGCTGGTTCTCACCGCTCTTATTGCCGACCCGTTCTATATGGATTTCCACAAATCCTTGGTGAGTAAATTTAATGGCATTGCTGACCAGATTGAGGATAATCTGGCGCAACCGGAGCGGGTCGCCAATAATATACCGGTGGACATCCGGTGTTATTGTCGTCTTGAAATCAAGTCCTTTTTCTATCGCCTTTACATGTGTGATGCTGACAATAGATTCTAACAGGTGGGAAACATCCATCGGTATTTTTTCAAGGTCCACTTTTCCGGCGCCAATTTTCGAATAGTCAAGAATATCGTTTATTATTCCAAGAAGATGTTCAGATTGATCAAGAATGATTTTTGCCTGGGTGTGGCATTCTTCCAGCGACTCTGAACAAAGCATAATTTCCGCATAACCGATGATTCCGTTCAATGGGGTACGGATCTCATGGCTCATGTTGGCAAGAAACTGGCTTTTCGCGCGGTTTGCTGTTTCCGCTTCTTCTTTTGATTTCAGTGCTCTTTTATTTGCCTCTGCCAGTTCGGCAGTACGATCCAATACTTTATTGTCCAGATCATTTATATTGGTCTTGATCTGATCAACCATATCGTTGAAAGCGATGGATAAAAAACCGAGTTCGTCTTTGCTCGTGACTTTACAATGCGCAGAGAGATCGCCATTCTTCACCCTAACCGCCATATCCGATAGCCTCTTTACCGGCGCAAGAATTTTATTAACAAGAAATACAGCCACTCCAATGGAGACAAGAAGCATGGCTACGGATACTATAAGAATCCTGTTATGCAGCATGATGGAACTTTTGTTGAGGTCATCTGTATACACAGATGAAGCGACATACCAGTCAAATTCCTTACAATATTTTACCCATGAAATTTTTTCGTAAATATAGTTGCCATTATCATTGGGCTTGTCCCATTTGTATAGGAACATTCCATCAGGTTTTTTTACGGCGTCTTTAAGTTCCTGTGCAATCGGGTTGCCGGTTTCCGGATTAAGCAACGAGGAAAAGTTTGTGTTCTCAAGATTGGGGTTAGGGTGCATTATCATGTTCATCTTGGAATCGAAGATATACATGTATCCTGACCGGGCTATTTTTATAGTATGTATCATTTCACGGAGTTCAGAGATTGTTTTCTGTTGAAGCCGTTTTACTTCGTCTTCTACATCGTCAATATACACTCCTGTACCTATAACCCACTGCCATTCAGGAAAATGTCTGGAATAAGTCAGTTTTTCTATAGGTTCTTCTGTATCAAGCCGTCTCCACCAATATGACGTATACCCTTCATCTTGTTCACGGGCTACGCGGACAAGCTCAGTAACAATATCATTTCCATAGATATCTTTAATGTTGGAAAAATCAGTATTATGCATGGCTGGGTCGGGGTGTGAAATCAGTACGGAATCATATGAAGAAACCCAGACATAATCATTGTGCCCATATCGAAAGTTGCGTAACTCTTCCAGAGCGTTTTTTTTAGCTTCGGATTCAGTTAATATGCCATTTTTATATTTATTGTATTTTTCCCGAATGAAACATTCCTGGATTTGGGTAATGTGTTTAAGTTCTTTCTTGCGATTGTCAAGAGCCGACTGCCGGTATGCGTCTATGGCGAGGTATTTAGCCTTAAGGAGTTCAGATATGTTATCGAGAATTATCTTGGCAGAGTCCTGTTCTCTGTCATGGATAGTTTTTTTTGTCAGCGGTACTATAAAAAAGTAGATCGTTACTGCATAACATAATATAGTAAAAAAAATGATGGACGTAATTCTTCGAAATAGCGTTGAACCAAACATGTATGTTATCCTCTCGGCTTTATTTCCGAAATAGGTTGATTAATAATGGCAGCTATCTGGTAAATACTGGAATAATCAAGGAATACATCGACATTTTCAGATAAAACTTTATTCACTTTGTGCACGAAATGTTCACGCTCTGATAGTGCGATAAGGTGCATTTAGAAGCTGAAAATAGATTAAATTAGTTACTGATTAAGTCAAGAATGTTATACCCTGTCATAGGGAAAATGAGATGCCTGCGGATGGGCGTTGCTTGGCTAATAAATTAATTATGGATCGCTGAAAAAGTCTTAAGTTTCTCTTTTAACGTAATCACGAGGAGAGTTAGCGGCGTGGTGATCTCAAATTAATAGAGTTGTGATACTCTTTTGCGGCTTTTTCAGCACGGCCAATTTGTGTATACTGTCTACGGGACAGGATAATTTTTTGATAGTCTTTGTCATATATCTAAACTTAATCATCTATTTTGTTATCGTATTACTGTTGACAACACAATTAAAAATAGAAGGGATACATTATGAAGAAATGTGCTGTATTTGGTATCGCGGTTTTAAGTACGGTAATCATAATCGCCTCGGCGATATCACATTGTCAGATACCATGCGGTATTTACGACGACAGTATGCGTTTCGCCATGATGCGGGAACACTGCGATACGCTCGAAAAGTCAATGAATCAGATCAACGAACTCTCCTCAGCTCAGCCGGCAAACTACAACCAGCTTGTCCGGTGGGTAAACAATAAGGAACAGCACGCGGATTACCTGATTGACATAATCACGGATTACTTCATGCTCCAACGTGTTAAACTGCCTGAATCAACGGATGAAGCTGTAGTCGCCTCATACCACAAAAAACTTGCTGTCCTGCATAATATCCTGATCGCAGCGATGAAATGCAAGCAGACAACAGATCCTGCCCACGTTGCCGCTATACGCCAGTTGGTGGATGAGTTCGAACATCTTTATTTCGGGAAAGAAGCGAAAGAGCATATGGAACACGAACATGCCCACTAAAAAATACAGGATTGTTCTGGATATTGCCTGAAAATTAAGGATAATTGTTATCAGGATTTTTTCGATCTGGTACTCTATCACCAGAGGTAATGAAACCAATTCACGAGGGTACAGTATGAGCGACACCGATAACAATCTTCCAGAGAATGACGAACCGCATGGTTCAGCCGATAAAGAATCACTGAAAAAAATATCGGCATTTATCCTGAAACAGATGCAGAAGGGCAAAACGCGAGCGGAAATAACACAGCAATTTGTCGACCAGGGCATTGAAGAAACCACAGCATCCGGGATGGTTGATGAGTACTGTGATGTATTTGTCCGGCGAAGCATCAGTGAGCAGTGGACAGCCTTTTCGCTTATCCCCTCAATTATCGGCGGGCTGATAGCGGCCATTGTCGGCGGGCTGGCGTGGGGGTTGATCGTGAAACATACCGAGTACGAGCTCGGGCTCGCGGCTGTTGGCGTGGGCTGGTTGTGCGCGTGGAGTATCCTTTTTTTTAACAACGGGAAAAAAGGCGTTCCGGTTCAGATGATAGCGGGGCTGACCAGTATAGCCGGCATACTGATAGGGAAATACTGTTTTTATTTCTTTCAGGTACAGAAGATTATAGAGACACAGCACGGCGCTATAATGTCGACGATGGTCTCACCGTTTTCCATAGAGGTGATGAAAGGCTTTATCCCGTATCTGATCGACATGACTGCCCAGCCGGGTGTTGCGTATGATGTCCTGTGGATTCTTTTTGCGGTCGGCAGTACGTGGCGCATTACAAGATCTCTCAACCTGCCGCAGGCAGATGACGCGGTAAGCTCTGAAACCAGAGCTGGTTCCGCTGAGTCGATACGCAGGAGCCTGATGTTTACCGCTATCGGCGCGGCGGTGATTTATCTTTTGTTCAGCCAGTTATCAAAACAGGCGGAAATCCCTCTGAAATCGTCGCTGAACGAGATTCAGCAGGACAACGTGCAGTTTGTTGTTGAAAATATGAAGCTTGCTGGCAACACCTATTATTATTTCAATCTGATCGCGCCGGAACATGTCACTCAGATGCAGGACGAGATGATGCGGTTTATCGCAGAACATACCGCTCAGGGCGACTTGCTCGCGGAAATCGAAAACCTGAAAAAAGACCATGAGGCGTTCAGCCTTGAACTGGCGAAAGTTGAGATTCCTGACTCGTTTTACGCTGACCCGTCGTCAGACCGGGAGCTGTTCGAGGCGTTTTATATCTTTTTTCTGAAAGAGCTTAAATTGTATCTTTATACCAACCTGTATGTTACATATTTTAACAGGGGCTATGACGTGACATTTGATAATGATACCAATACGGCGATAGAACAGGTCTACACCGCTTTTTTCAAACTGCAGGCAGAGCACGATAACGAAAACTGAGCGTTTTTCCCTATCGTAGCGAAAAAGATTTTTTATAATTCAGAAAAATGTCCAGAACCGTGCCGTTCAACAGAGAGGAGTACGCTATGAAACCTTTAAAACATGGTATGGGGTGGTTGCCGGATTACCCTGATTTTCGCGATTATACAACTCAGAGCGACGAAATAAAGCCATTGCTTCTGAAAACAGGCATGAAGGAAGGCGACGAGAAATATTTGCCATCATCTGCCGACCTGCGCCAGTGGTGCCCTGCAGTGGAAGATCAGGAATCTCTGGGTTCATGCACTGCCAACGCCGGAGTTGGCATACTCGAGTATTACGAGCGTCGCGCGTTCGGCAAGCATATTGACGCGTCGCGGTTGTTCCTCTACAAAGTTACCCGTAACCTGCTTGGATGGACAGGCGACACCGGCGCGTTTCTCCGCTCTACCATGGGCGCTCTGGTTCTGTTTGGCGTACCGCCGGAACAGTACTGGCCGTACATCATAGAGGAATTCGATACCGAACCGACAGCGTTCTGCTACGCTTTTGCCCAGAATTATCAGGCAATCCAGTATTTCCGTCTTGACCCGCCCGGCAGGGATAAACAGTCTTTGCTGGAGCAGATAAAGAAAATGCTCGCGCACGGACTGCCGGCGATGTTCGGGTTTACTGTCTATTCATCAATAAGTTCCGCCAGCGCAGATGGATGTATCCCGTACCCTGCGCCCGGTGAAAAAGTGAATGGCGGGCACGCTGTTGTGGCGGTCGGTTACGATGATGCGAAAAAAATAACAACGCCCTCAGTCGGACATAAGACAACAGGCGCCTTCCTTATTCGCAACTCATGGGGAGAATCGTGGGGAGACAAGGGATACGGCTGGCTCCCATACGATTACGTCCTCAACGGCCTTGCAATTGACTGGTGGTCGCTGATTAAAAGCGAGTGGATTGATACCGGCGAATTTAAACTCTGATTTCCGGTTACCTCACAAACACGGCGATAGACCGTGGCCCGACAAGGTACGTTTCCGAAGCGATTTCTATATCTCCGTCGGACATAATATCGTTCGGGTGCGACAACGCTGTATTGACCACACGGAACCATGGGCCAGCTTCCTGAAACGTGAATGTCAACGCTTCCCAGTAACTGTTAATCATCACATAGATGTCCCGGTCATTTTTTTGTGCGCCGTCCAGGAAGAACGCGAGGCTGTATGATTCGAACGACCTGTCAACGTCTCTATTGGCGCCGTACCATCGTACGTCGTCACGCCAGAACCTGTTTCTGCCCAGTGACGGATGGTTTTTACGGAACGCTATAATCATTTTGCAGAACTCGAATATATCCCTGTTCTGTTCAAGTCGTGTCCAGTCGAGCCAGCTTGTTTCGTTGTCCTGATTATACGGGTTATTATTGCCGAACTGGGTATTCATGAACTCGTCGCCGGCAAGGAACATCGGCGTGCCGTTGGACAGCATCAGCAGTGTGAACATATTTTTTACCTGCTGTTTGCGCAGTGTTATGACATGTTCCGGCGCGTTTTCATCGCCTTCCCACCCGCAGTTCCAGCTATGATTGTTGTTTTCCCCGTCGGTATTGTTGTGCCCGTTCGCAAGATTATGTTTTTCGTTGTAGGAGACGAGATCGTACATGGTGAACCCGTCGTGCGAGCAGAAATAGTTTATGCTTTGATAAGGATGATATGAGTGAAACCTGTCTCCGGGGAACAGGTCGTCGCTTCCGTACAGCCTCTGCATGAGGGTATTGACCAGTCCGGGGCCGCTTTTGATAAATGAGCGCATCTCGTCTCGATATTTTCCGTTCCACTGCATCCATTTGGTACCGGGGAAGTTTCTGCCGAGCTGATACACACCCGACGCGCACCACGGTTCGGCTATAAGGCGGATATGAGCAAGGTCGGGATCGTTGGCGATATCTCCGAAGATGGGCGGGTCGTCCACGTTGAGTGAGCCGTCGGTGTTGCGGGAAAAAATAGATGCCAGATCGAAACGGAACCCATCGACATGCATTTCTTTTACCCAGAACCGGAGGCTGTCCATGATAAGGCGGCGGACAGTCCTGTTTTGCGAATGAATGGTATTTCCTGTGCCTGTATAATTTGAGTACGGATCGTTTGGATTGGGGGATATCAGGTAATAGGTGCTGTTATCAATACCTTTATAGCTGTATGTCGGCCCGTTGTGGTTTCCTTCCGCCGTATGGTTGTATACAACATCAAGGATAACCTCGATACCCGCTTCGTGCAGTTTTTTCACCATTTCCCTGAATTCGTTGATTTTTTCCGTCCATGCAGGAATTTGGGTGTACTCATTGTGGACGGAAAAGAAGTTGAGGGTCATGTAGCCCCAGTAATTATTTTCGGCGGGATCAAACTGAAATACCGGCATAAGCTCGACAACAGTGACGCCAAGTTCCTGTAAATAAGGGATTTTATCAATAATTCCCCGAAACGTGCCCCGGTTGTTGAAGGTTACTCCCGCAGTGTCGTCACGCGTAAAACCGCGAACATGCATTTCGTATATAATTGTATCGTGCGAGTGAACAGGGCTGATATCAGTGCCCCAGTCAAAGACTGCACGGCAGGCTCGTATTACGCCGAGCGGCGCCTGTCCTTCGTTAGAACCAGGCTGAATGGCGGCGTTCCTGTTAAATTGCTGGGGAAAAAATAAAGCGCGGGCATAGGGGTCAAAGAGGATTTTTTCCGGGTTATACGCATGCCATTCAAACTGATGCGACGGCGGCGGCCCCCATATGCGGTAGCCATAATACTCTGCTCCGTTCATCTCGTTTTCATAAACGAGGCAGTGCCATATACGCTGTGATTTGTTGACATGGTAATCAAGCGAAACGGTTCTGGCTGGCTGGTGTACGTTGTCAGGATGATAGAGAAGCAGGTCGACCTTTTCAGCATGTTTGGCGTACAGGGCGAAATTATAGGCCTTAAGGTTTTCGATCCATGTTACGCCGAGAGGCATGGGGGCCCCTTCCGGCCCGGGCCCCCATATTTCTTCAGCCCATCGTGTTGACTCAGTTCTTCTTGTTTCCATAAGGGTAGTGTGTCCTTCCATGTGAATCCTTCCTTTCTGAATGGTTTCCAAAAGAAGTCATACCGTCAGGAAGATAGAAAAGGACATGTTGCTATGCTGAGATATCGAAAAACCTGAAATAGATAATGTCAAAAACAAATCGCGCCGGTATGACTGAATAGTAATCAATGGATTTGTTGTATTCCCTGTATCTTTGAAGCATCATCTCAGGTGTAATCTCAACATAATCGAAACTAAATTCAGGTACTGTCTCTGGAACTCCGTAGAGGGGAGCGTTGTAATACAGATCCTGGGCCTCCAGCCGAACAGTATTTACTGCTGTAAACAGAGTAATAGCTGTAATCAGTATCATATATACTTTCATAATTAATAAACTCCATAACTTAGTTCATTTCTCACCAGTTTAGTATATTCAGCCAACATGTCGGTCAAAAAGTTCTTATATATTTGATGAAAGTTTTGCTTTTTTGGATCGAAAATTTTGTAAAGAAAATATAGAAAATGCGTAACGTCAACAAAAAGAACAGAATAAAAATACTGCCCGCTCAGATGCATTATCTGGCGGGCAGGTGTGGTATTTCCATCAAAGGAGGATACTATTAATGTTTGAGGCAGTGTTTTTTCTTGCACGCCGGAACAATTGTGGCGTTACCGCTGTCATCCCGTATGTCGTCTTCTTCGTCAAAAGCGGTAAAGTTATCTACTGAAATTTTATTTAGGATTACTTTTCCCGCGTCCTGAGAAATATGCACGCCGAGAGCGTCCGGCTCCTCGTTAGGCCCGCCGTTGGGGACAAAACTCAAGCCGGCTTCGATATTGCTGACATCAATGTCTTTTAAAGAGATATTTTCCGAATCGGTGAGGATATCAAACCCGGTAACAGTGCCTGCAAGGGATTTCAGGTTTGACGCTGAACTGTTGCAGACAATCACGTTTTTTGATCCGGCGAAGGTATATCCCCGCACTTTCGCGCCGCCGTATCCCGGAAGAGTCGCGTCAGGGTGCGATTTGACATAGTTGCCGCATATCTCGGATCCAACTTCGCCCAGATTCTCAAGATTGGAAGCGCTGGTGTTGTGCATAAGCACGTTTTTAGCGGCATCCATTTTGAATCCGATGACCCCTTTGTTTACATGAAACATGGTGTCGCCGTTACAGATATAATCGTCAGGACTGAGAACCAGAGTGTCCAGCGTTGTCCCGTTTTCTATCCAGTCTATCACAGCTTGTGTGATGTTAAGTCGGGTTGTACTGAGAAACGAAGGGAACTCGTTGTTCAATGACGCCTTAGCGACCAGCGCCTGCGCGTTTGAAAGCGTGGTGCCGATGTACACAGCGGCTGAGTCGTCCAATGAGGAAACAGTCAAGGGGACGCCTGTGTCAGGATGCAGGTTTTTAAGCATGAATAAAGCGCCTACAGGGTCCATAGCCTGTTTACCGTTTAGCTTCAAGGCTATAACCTCATTGATGAACGCCCGTTCGCTCAATATATGGACATCGCGAAAAAGTATGTTTTTTGACGGAACCGGCGGCTGGTAGGGGAACCCGCCCACAGCAACGCCGAATTTGTTGATAAGATATCCGTACGCGTTTCCGTCGATGATGCCGTGTTTATTATGAAAAAGAGCGTATTCTTCAGGATGTTCCGCCTCATCAACAAAGCCCAGCCCGTCGGTGATAATATCTTCATATGCGTTGTTAATAGCGTCCCGCAGGGCGTTGCGTATATCAACCGCAGAAAGAGGCGCTCCCTGTACGGTTAAAGTTGTTGTCGACCCTGTATCAACAAGCCAGTCGATATACGGAGTGATAAACCGGGCGGTGGAAAACGTGCCGACAATCGGTACATCCTCGCGGTTCATGGCGGTACTACCGATGACAGTCAGCCCTTCAACACCGTTCAGTGCGATGGCGGCTACTTCGAAATCCACAAAATCCACGTTGGTTATGAAAATATTTTTGTTGGCGTTACCGTGTATGCCGTGATGAGCGCTTCGCCCGATGATGCCGTTTTTTATCCATACATTCTCAGCACAGGTTATGTCAGTTCCAAAATCGGAAGGGCCCTGTCCGGGTACGAACGGCTGGTCTGATAGTTCGATCACGGCAAAAAATCGCTGTAGTAAGGCGTGTTCCTTGCTCTGTTCGATGGTGTGCCCGTTCAGGTCAAGAACTACATTGTTCGCCTGAATCACAATTGCCGCGAAAAAACCGATCCCGAAGGCGGCAGGGTCGTATTTTCCATCTTCAAGACTGCCGAACTGAGATGGAAAGGGGCGGCCTCCGGTGTAGGCATCGAGCGCTGTTATGCCGTCTTCGCCTAACGACCCCGGAGGATGCGGGTTGAACGAAATATCTTCCGCGAGTCTGTATATTCCGGGTTTGTGAATGATGTACGTCCCATTGGTAAAGTCGGATTGATGGAGATATACCGCTTTGGGGTGCTTACTTGACGCGGTACTGCTGAACAGCAGTGTTACTATAGCTATGCAGGCCCCTGCATAGCTTTTTCTGATATACATTTTCATGGCTGGGTCTTCTTTTCTTGTGTTGTTGATAGTTACGGAGGGATGTTGTCATCGCGGTCCGTGAATCTTTCCGGTTGCTGTTTTCTCAAGTCTGATGAATCAAGTTCAGTTCACATATGATGAGCTGTTAAAGTCCTGTACTACTACTTAACAACAATATAGATGAAATATAACGAGCGTAGTTAAAATATATTTTTTAAAAAGATGCAGAAAATTTTTATAGCGTTGAACACAAGGACAATAAAATTTTCTCAGTAATCACTATTGCGGAAGGAATATGTGTAGAGAAATGGGCTCTGGGCATGTATTTTCCGCACGGTCACTGGCTGAAACAAAAAAAGCCGGGCAGAAGAAAATATTCCTCATGACCGGCTTTGTAAAAAGTATGATTTTTTGAAAATTAACGTTTAGCCGCAAACTCTCTGGATTCCAGCATTTCCGATAATGTCCTGCCGCCTTTTACACCGAAATCGAGCGTACGGATCGGAAATGGGATCGTGATATTGTTTTTGTCAAATGCCTTTTTGATGCTGATAATGGCTTCGCTGGTGGAAAGAAAGAAATTGGCGCCGCCATGCATATCGAGCCATATTTTTATGGAAAAGTTGATTGAGCTGTCTCCGAATTCCTCAAAATAGAGTTCAATATCTTTGTCTTTGGCTCTGCCGGGGAGGTTTTCCACCGCATTGACGGCGATATCCCTGACTTTTTCCAGATCTTCTCCGTACGATACGCCGACGCTTAAGTCTATCCTGCGGTGCGGGAAGAGGGAGTAGTTTATAACGGCGTTTTCAAATATAATTTTGTTCGGTAAGAAAATAGTTTGACCCTGAGGCGTGCGTATCATGGTGTCACGAAGGTTGATCTCTTCCACTATGCCGAGTTGCCCGTTGGTGGAAATAATGTCGCCCACTTTAAACGGACGGTCATGACGCAAAACAAGGGCGATGCCCGCGACAAAATTTGAAGCCACATCCTGAAACGCGAATGCCAGAGCCAAGCCGATTACTCCGATGCCTGCCAGCACGGAGAGCAGTGCTTTATCCAGTTTCAAAATATTAATCGCGATCATGAAACCAAAAATAAACACCGCCAGATACACCAGCGTTGATAAAAACTGGTTCAGCGCGACATTACGGGAAATTTTAGAAAACAATTTGTTTGAAACACGTTTCAGCTGGCTGGCAATCAGGGAAAAACCAATAATAACGAGAAGGGCAAGGATCAAATTTGGCAGATTTGCGATAAATGTTTCCATCCACGCGTTTAATTTGTCGGTAATCAGTTGAACTGCGGATGCGAAATCCATGGTGTGGCCCTCCATTGCATGTGAAGTTTATAATGATATTTTTTATCATTATAAGATGTGAAAACAAAGTTGGCAGTGCTGAAAAAAATTCTAAGATCCTCTTTTAAAATGTCATCACGAGAAGCTTTAGCTCCGTGGTGGTCTCAACATTAATAGAGCTGAGATTGCTACAGCCCCTTTGGGGCTTCGCAATGACATTCTCTTGTGACTTTTTCATCGCTTCCAAGTTTAACAGAAATACAAAAAATAAAAAATATGGCGATGTATCTTTATTATTCAGATCAGAAGGGGCACGTCAGGTTTAAAAAGAATAGCGTTCTAAGAACGATCAGATATGGAATTGCCCGGAAGGGTCATCAGTCGTTTTGCGATATTCAGTTGGTGTCAGAGATGTTACTTTTTTAAATCCGCGGATAAAGGATTCAGGATTTTCATAACCGAGTTTATCCGCAACTTGACTGATATTGTAGTCAGTGGCTTTAAGCAGGTTTTTTGCCATTTCCATTTTTACTTCCAGCCTGAAATGGGTGAAATTCTTGCCGGTAGATTCTTTAAATATTCTGCTGAGGTATTTTGGGCTTAAGCACAGCGCCTGAGCGACTTCCTTGAGAGAAACCATTTTCTGCGAGTTGCGCTCGATATAACTTTTCGCCAGTTCGACTTTACCGGGAACATCGTTGCCCAGGCTTTCATCGCCGAAGATTTTGTTTTCGAGAATCTTTTGAATAAGATTTTTTATTCGGTTAACGTCAATAGGTTTTTCCATATAGTCGTCAGCGTGCCCGCGAAGAGCGTCTATGGCGACCTCTTTGGAACTATGCCCGGTAAGAATAATAATGCTGGTTTCGGGGGCAAGTTGTTTCATCTGGTGCAGGAGCTCAGTGCCGCGAACATCAGGGAGCATCTGATCGAGCACAATTAGGTCTATCAGGTGCGGTTTTTTTAAGATGTTCAGGGCATCACGTCCGTAACTAGCTTCAATAATGATATAATCATTGAGATAATACCGAAATATTTCCCTGAAATGTTTGTCATCATCAACCAGTAAGATGGTAAACGGCATAATTTCCTCTGTTATATTTGTATAACATACTGCAAGAAAACGTCTTGGTAAATCAAGTCCCTGCGTTTGCGGGATTGTGCGCTGGTAAATACTTCAATTAAAATACACTTAATTATATCATATCAGCATGGGTATGGATAGATTTTTTTAGAAAATGCTCTATTATTGCTGTCTGATGGTGCAAAAAATAAGGCGGGTAATGCTGAAAACAGGAAACGGTGTATATCTTACGGTGCATAATCAAATAATTAATGCATTACCCGCCTGTTATGCAATCCACTTTTTTATGGCGGAAGTGTTGTTTAATGTGATGCTCATCTCATATCAGTACGGGAAGCATATTAACCGGACGGATGCTCCTGCGTGCAGATGTGATATCGTTAATCCGGTTGATATGCTTCCCGTGTACGAACATATTCGTTATCTATAGGTTCAGCCCTCTTAAAGCGGATTTCTCCATTACTGCTGTCAATCAAAGATGACGATGTGCCTCAGCGTGAATAATCTCGTGTGTACCCATGGTGTAATTTTATTAATTATTCAGATGTAACTAATTGATATCGAATATGAAAGAAACAAACTGGGAATGATGAAAAAGTCACAACAGGCTGTCATTGCGAAACCCCGCAGGGGCTGTGGCAATCTCCGCTCTACTCATTTTGAGATCACCACGCCGCTAACGCTCCTCGTGATGACATTTTAAAAGAGCAATTAAGAAACTTTTTCAGCACGCCCAAACTAACAAGTTAGAGCGGGTAACATCTCGTTCATGGTCAAAGGGGATAGTCTTATGATGGTATATCAAAAAATACATGAGCGTGACGTTACCCGCGTTGTATTAAAAATATTCTCACGGGAATACCAATGATATCACTAGTCATATTTCAAAGATGCACATCAACGTTGCCGGTGCTTTGTTCGGGTGGTGAATAAAAAAAGAATATCAAAGATGTGTGTTGTATTTTCATTCGGATGCGATATCATTCGGCATTCAAAGAGAATATTAAAAGCAGTGTTATCCGAGCTGAGTTCAGAGCGGGTAACATCCCGGCCAGTATTAATTGATGCAGAGTCGTGAGTGATATTGTCTGTAATACCCGGTCGTAATGTTACCCGCGATGATACTGTATTCCTAAAAAAACGGTTGGCTTCCTGATACGCTTCTACGGCTGATGGTCTCTGGTGAAGTTCAAATTGCTGTAAAATCAAAGGTGCTTAGTAAAATCAAGGTGCGTTCATAAAAAAAATGATTGATTCGAATTCATGATGAAAATCAATAAATCATTTCGATGCCGCGTATCATTTTTCCGTCCGTCAGGAACTCATGATGCCTCAGAGCTGTTGTGCAGTTACCGTGCGAGTCTAAGAAGGTTGTCATATTTACTGCATTCAGCTCGGAGAACTTTATTACTCACTGAGAAAAAAGCAATGGTAATCGTGATCGGGATGCTGTCAATGCTGTGTTTCATGGTGTCGTGTCTTTGCGGCGCCGTTGTACTGCTCTTGATGAATGTCATGAGGTGCCGCGCTGATTGCTTTCGTCTCAGGGAATAAACTTTTTTGTGTCGCTTTTATTGACAAAGATCATATGGTGTTGTACTCTAGATGAATATTCGATACTTTTTAACGTATAAACCCAATTATTAAAAAGTACACATACAATATTCCATATATCAGAACCATTTACAATTGTCTCATTCCCCTTTTTATTGACTTATTTCCACCTATGCGAAAAAAAGAGAGCCTGTATCATTCTAACTTTTGTCCGATGATGTGTAACTTTAACCGGGTTAAATAATTATTTAAGGCAAGGTTTGAGTTAGGATATTATTAAAAAGACATTTATTGGTTTGTAATAAACAATAAATGCGGCGTGATGTTGTACGTGTTTATCCGGGCTGTTTTATCAGGAAAAATTACTCTCAACATGCCGTCAAAAAGCGGGATCTGAAATGTATATGATGTAGAATCGCGATGTGACACGATTGTCATTTGATGGAATAATGTCATTTGATTCTTCAAAAGAACCATTATTTTCAAAATCGTACCCATTGTCGATAAAATCATACATTCCCGGCGAACCGGTAGAAATATCAGCGCCGAACTGGCGGGATGCAGTGCTCAGGTTGTCCGTGTAGAAAATACGATACACTCTTCCTTCTTCGCATGGGAAACGGACTATTGCTGAGCCGGCGGCGTCAGTTGTGACTTCCTGACTGAAATAATCGGTTTCATCATCCGGTTCTGTTCCTGCGATCACTTCAAACATATCATCCTGAGAATCGCCATCAGTATCCTGATACAGCGGGTTGGTGTTATTTAAGAACTCTTTTTCGTTTGAAAGCCCGTCATTGTCGTTGTCGTCATACCTGTTGTCAGAAAGCGGGTTCATGTTGTAATTGACTTCCCATCCATCGGGGAGTGTGTCATTATCCGAATCAGAAGAGGCAGGGTTATATCCCTGCTGAATTTCCAAACCGTCATTGAGCCCGTCGTTATCCGAGTCGGTATTGTTCGCATGGATTCCATGCAGATATTCGTTCTTGTTGCTGACGCCGTCGTTATCTTTATCTCCGGCTGAGTCGTTGCTGAGCGGGTCAAGCCCCATGCTGGCTTCCCAGCCGTCAGGCATGCCGTCGTTGTCAGTATCCGGGTTATTCGGGCGTGTACCGTAAGCAGGTTCCGCGCTGTCGATGAGCCCGTCATTATCGGTATCCGCGATTAACGGGTCTGTGCGCAGTTCATTTTCATACTGATAGATATACATGCCGTGCACGCTGTACCCTGAGTTATCCTGATACCTGCTGTTCCATGCCGCGTAATACGTGGAGCCGTTGGATGCGAGAGATGGGTACCGCTGGTTCAGCAGTCGTATAAAATGGAGCCTGAATTCCGAGCTTGCCGGAGTCCCGTCGTTGTCCAGAAACCGCGCGATAACATCCTGGTCTCCATTGCTGGTATATATCTGCCATGCGACGAGGTATCCGTTGCCGTCAGAAGATACTGTGCAGTTGGAACTGCTGGAGATGGTGTATGTATTTATCTGTATCTCGCCGGACCCGAAAGATCCGTCGCTGTTGAGCAAACGAGCCTGTATGCTTCCTTTTGTTTGCAGGGTATCCCATTGTTGCCATACCACAAGATAGTTGTCGCCGTTAGAACTGACGAGAGGGACATACTGAACCTCGGATGTGGTGGCATTGATGCGCATTTCCGCAGTGAGCGGTGTTCCGGCTGAAGAATAGAGCCGACCGTAGACGCCAAAGCTGGATCCATCCTGCTCCGCGCTGGTCCATGCTACGAGATATGTTGAGCCATCGGTAGCGACAGACGGCGTATACTGCGCTGAGATGGTGTAGGTGTTGATAATAAAATCGTTTCCGGCAGGAGTTCCGTCCAGCGCGAAGAACCGTCCAGCCACGCCGGCGTTACTGCCGTCTTGCGGCGAAGATGCCCACACAACAAAATAATTCGTGCCGTTTGATGCCAGCGCAGGGTAATTCTGCGACCCGTTAGTGTATGTATTCACAGCGAACTCAGTATTGATGGGGTTGCCTGACAGGTCGAACATCTGCCCGAAAACGCCGTCTTCGTCGCCGTCCTGTCCGGTGCTCTGCCATACCGCCATATATGATGATCCTGAACTGGCGGCTTCGGAAAAAACCTGTACCCCGGTTGTATATGTATTGATCTGAAATTCAGTTCGTATTGTGTCTCCGTCGTTGTCCATAAGCCTTGCATAGACACCTTCTGAGTTGGTATCCTGCGCTGTACTTGTCCATGTAATAAAATAGTTTGATCCGTCGGACGCAACTGAAGGATAAAGCTGGGACGAAGTGGTATACACGTTAATCCGAACTTCTTTCGCTTCCTGCTGGTCGGTTAAGCCGTCATTGTCTGAATCATTATTGATGGGGTTGGTCAGGAAGAGGTATTCCTCATAGTTATTGTATCCGTCGTTATCAAGGTCATCGTTGGCAGAGTAAGTCAATGGATCAAGCCCGTAATTAAGTTCCCAATGGTCGTCTATTCCATCGGAATCGGAATCGACGCGCAGAGGGTTTGTGAAATAAACCTGAATTTCGTCGGCATCCGATAATTCATCGCCGTCGCTGTCTTCGTTAGCCGGATTGGTTCCATAGGCATTCGGGCGCAGGCGGATATGCGTATAAAAAATGTCGTAGGCATTTGATATCAGATTCGTTCCTTGCCAGGTAACAACGAACTCTGAGCCGTCGCTGGTGATGTCCGGCAGTGCATGTGTCCCTGACTTCAGGCTGTTTACGATGAACTCAGAGCCGAATTTCTGCCCGGTGAGGTCGTAAAATTGTCCGTGTATATTTGATCCGGTATCAAGGTTGAAGGTGCTTGCCCAGACTACAAGATAGTATGTGCCGCTACACGCCACAGCCGGGTCGAACTGGTCGCCCTGAGTGAAGGAGTTGACGCGGAATTCATCCGTAAGAGGAGTACCTGTTTCTGTGAACAGCCTGCCTTTTATTGCCCTTGAGTCGCCATCCCCTGCATTGTCTTCCCACACGATGAAATAATTGGATCCGTCGGAAGCGGCTTGCATATCCCGCTGGCTTGCTGTTGTAGAGCTGTTTACCTGAAATTCAGCGCCGGTTTTCAATCCGTTGGAATCAATAATATAGGCGTATATGCCGTCTTCAGCGCCATCCTGTCCATAACTGTGCCATGTCATGAGGTATGAAGACCCGTTGGATTCTACCACAGGCGAGTATTGCCAGCCTGACGTGTAATGATTGACAAATAGTTCCTCAGCGCCGATCTGGCGTACCCAAGAGGCGTACAGGAGCGATTTGTTCTGTGCCGACCATGCAGTCCCGTTGTGTGTCGACGCGTTCGCGCCGACAGGCGATGTGGTGTAGTCGTTGTCGTACCCCCACGATATTCCTGTCCCTGCGGAACGGGCATAATTTCCTTCGAGGACAATCCAGTAGGTTTGCCCGGCAGTAAGAGATACTGAAGAGCCAAAATAAAAATCAGCATTGCTCCCATATTGATCCGAACTGATTTGCGATACGTCAACAGTGGACGAAACAGCGCCTATCAGCGACCCGGGTTTATTGCTGGAATTAGTGTAAATTGATACCCATACACTGCCTCCTGCCGGTGTTCCTGTCTTTTTTAATCGTAGCCGAACTTTCGCCAGAGGGCCGGTATCCAGAGCGCTGAACGAGCAGGCCGCCTTGGAAATACTGGTATCGAGCAGGAACCAGCCATCCATGTGCGAGTTGTCAGGCCGTTCGGCGACAGCGTACATCGCGAATGCGCTGATTTCGGCAGGCCACGCGGACACTGTCGGAGAAATCTCCGGAAACCCTGCGCTGTACAGGCGTTGCCCGATGAAACCATTACCGGATTTATAGCGGAAAGTGGTGGTGGACGAATCGCTCAGCAGGGCAATAAAATAGTTTTTATTATTTTCCAGAACAACGGTTTGCTGGAGGAAAAACTGGTGCCATCCTAGCGACCCTGTATTATATTCTTCCGTTATTCCTCTCAGAAGTGTCGGTACGTTGTTGGTGTCTGCTTCGTAAATAGCGATTTGCAGTTTGCCGTAGATCGCGCCGTAGAAGTAAATGGAATCAACTGTTCCTGAGTAATTTGCAGTGTAGTATGGAGTTGTGAACATGTAGTCTTTTGTTAAATTGTTCGATGATGTTCCTGCCGTAGTGCTTCCCAGCGCGGAATAGTAATATTGATTGCTAAGTACGGTATTCGCCAACTGGGCGGTTGACCCGTTCAATGTGGACTGTTTTGAATATATATCGTATTCGCTGAAAGGGTTATATCCATCCCAGCACACAAGGAATATGTTTCCTGCGGACGAGATGGAGGGATATCCCTGTTCATCCTCTGTGTATGAATTGATCCTGAATTCGCTGGTTACAGGACTGCCGGAATCGGTATAATAGCGTCCGTAAACGCCTGTCTCTGAGCCGTCCTGCGCGGCGCTCATCCATGTAACGAGGTAGTTGGAGCCATTGGATGCAACAGCAGAGACTTCCTGATTCCCGGTCGTGTACGTATTGACCTGAAATTCAGCGCCTGAAGGTTGGTAATTGCTGTCTATGATCCGTCCGTTGATTCCATCGTTGTCTCCGTCGTGCTTATCACTGGTCCATGTAACCATAAATGATGAATTTCCGTACGCAATAACAGGCATTGACTGGTCACGGGGCGTGAATGAGTTCACTTTTTTTTCCTGAGATGCTACAATCATTGTTTCATCGCCGTCGGTCAATCCGTCGTTATCGCTGTCGGTACTGAATGGGCTGGTACCGAGCCAGTATTCTTCAAGTGACGTCAGCCCGTCTCCGTCGTTGTCGTGCGTTGTGTCAGCCGCGAGGGGATTAAACCCGTTATTGATTTCCCAGCCGTCAGGCATGCCGTCATCATCAGAATCCGCTTTTAATGGGTCGGTATTGTGGATATTTAATTCGTCTCCGTCTTTTAGCCCGTCATAATCAGTATCCGAAGTTACAGGAGACGTGCCGTAGCCGCTGTATAAGGTTGCGAACGTGGCGTGAATATCAAAATCGTCAGTTTCATAGGTATTTGATTCCCAGACGATAAAATAATTCGTCCCGTTAAATGACAGAGAAGGGGATGAATTGTACCCTGTTGCCGCCGAGTTCAGAAGGAACTCCTTGCCGACTTTGTTCCCGCTGGCGTCAAACAGTTGTCCCTGAATATTGATGTTTGCATCAGACAATGCATTGACTGATGACCATACAACAAGGTAATGAGTTCCGTCAAACCCGGCGACAGCGCCTTCCTGATTGTCTTCAATCAGGGTATTAACCTGAAATTCTGATCCGAGCAGTACTCCGGCGGAGCTTACTCTTTGAGCGAAAATGCCGTATCCGTCGGTATCCTGCCCGACACTTTCCCATGTGACAAGATAATCCGACCCTGCCGCGCATACCGAAGGGTTCATCTGGTTATAGCCTGTAGCGGAGCTGATTTTGAATTCACTGCCTGATTTGTGCCCGCTACTGTTAAATAACTGCCCGTAAATGCCGTGTTCAAATCCATCCTGCCCATAACTTTGCCATGTCACCAGAAACGAACTGCCGTTGGACGCTATGGCTGGTATATACTGCCAGTCGGCGGTATATGTATTGATTTGTATCTCTTCGCTTAATACACCGGACGGATTGACGAACCGCCCGAACACACCATATTGTGATCCGTCCTGCCCGCCACTGCTCCACGCCACAAGAAAAACGCTTCCGTTTGAGGCTGCCGCCGGGTATGACTGGTTGCTGGTGGTGTAAATATTGCACCTGAATTCGTTGGCGAACGGCGTGCCGTCGCTGTTGATTAATCGGGCGTATACGCCATGCTCAGATCCATCCTGATTCTCGCTGTGCCATACCACAAGGTACCGTCCTCCGGCGGAGGCGGCGACAGGAAGCCATTGCGACAGTGTCGTGTAATTATTGACGACAAACTCATCGGTAACCGGATCGCCTTCAGCGTTGAACAAGCGTGCCGCGACATCATAGGTGTCATTATCAGTTTCGGCCAGCTCGTATTTCTGCCATGTGACAAGATACTGATTGCCGATACGAGCGACAGAGGGCCTGACCTGAACCTCATCAGTAATCTGATTGAGCGGAAATTCAATATCAATAACATGCAGGGTTTCGTCAATGTCGCTGATACCGTCATTATCGGAGTCAACGGTATCCGGCGCAGTATCAAGGAGAAATTCGCTGTAATTGTCCAGCCCGTCGTTGTCAGGGTCGCCGCCGGCTGAATCTGCCAGCGGGTCGAGATTAAAGTATACTTCCCATCCGTCAATCATGCCGTCACCGTCAGTATCAGCTGTGAGGGGATTGGTGAAATAGGTATGTACTTCCTCTCCGTCTTTGAGTCCGTCGGAGTCTGTGTCATTGCTAACCGGATTGGTAAAAAGGGTATATTCGTCACCGTTGACGAGTCCGTCGTTATCGCCGTCATTATCCCGGTCATTGACCAGCGGTTCGAATCCGTAGAATATTTCCCATCCGTCGTCCATGCCGTCGTTATCAGTATCGAATGCAAGCGGGCTGGTGCCGTGAATCAGTTCTGCGCCGTCTTTGAGCCCATCGTTATCGGAGTCGGGGTTCAGCGGGTCGGTGAAGACGTTAAACAGCTCCTCGTTGTCGTAGTACCCGTCGTTATCGGTGTCCTGAAGTGTAGGGTCTGTTCCGTATGTCAGTACTTCAGTGCCGTCGCCCAGTGTGTCGTTGTCCGTATCGACAACAAGCGGGTCGCATTCATACTGAAAAACCTCGACGCCGTCAAGGAGCCCGTCGTTATCCGTGTCGGGGTTGAGGGGATGCGTTCCGTATTTGCTGTCGCCGGCGTTAACTACAAAATTATCAATCCACGCTTTGTCTTCATACCAGCTGTTTGTAGGATCCTTGGTGTAGATAAATTTCACTGTGTGAGTACCACTGCTGATAGCTTTTTTATATTCCTGCCATTGCAGGTCACCGGAATAGTCGTTGAATGCTGTGGAATCAATATCGATTCTGAGTTTGTCAAATCCATCCTCTGATGAGACTCTGAACTTAACGGTCAGCAGTGAGATTTTGTCGACCGTGAAAGTAATTTTCAATGTGCTTGACTGGTTGTTTTCGAGAGGAGGGGAACAGGCGGCGTACTGCCCTTCATAAATCGAGTCGGTGCATATCTGCCAGTTGGCGTTGCCGCTGAACTCCCAGTTCAAGCGGCTGAAAGAAGCGGTTTCAAAGCTGTCGGACAGACCGGGGGTATATTCATCTCCGTCGATGATTAAGTCGTCGTCAGTATCATTGTCTGCAGGAATTGTGCCGGTATCGTATTCGGCAATATTTGTCATCCCGTCATTGTCGAGGTCACCGGATGCGTCATTTACTGAAGGGTTCAGCCCGTACAGGTTTTCCCAGTCATCGGGCATGCCGTCTGAATCGGTATCGGTCAACGCGTACGCAGTGGAGATCAATGCTACTGATCCTATGAGCCAAACCAGAAAATACTTTTTCAGCATAAGCGCGTTTGTATCCTTTTACCCGTTATTATATTTAAGGTCTCCTGAACGGGTTTTATTACAATATATTTTTCGGAACGGTCTATCAATCTATAACTTAAGATCGGCAAAAAGGGGCGTTTACATTATGCTAATGAAAAAATCATACTTTGTTTGTGATTAAAAATTATTATTTGCCGATAAAGATTCATACACCATGAATAAAAAATCTATGTTTCTTTATCTCTGATTGACAGCAGGTGCTGTCTGTGGTATATTTACGCTCCACATTTTGGATGATGTTCTTTAGGAGTGGGTTGAAACTTATTTACAGAAAGTGTTTTATGACGAAAAGTATTCCGATTCGCAATATAGCTATTATCGCACACGTTGATCATGGGAAAACAACTCTGGTTGATGCACTTCTGCGCCAAACACATGTCCAGCGCAATATTGAGGATCTCGGCGAGCGTATCATGGACTCCATGGATCTTGAGCGTGAACGCGGTATCACCATTACCGCAAAGAACGCCAGCATTGTGTATAAAGGGATAAAAATCAATATTGTCGATACTCCCGGTCACGCTGATTTCGGCGGCGAGGTGGAACGTACTCTTCGTATGGTCGACGGTGTTTTGCTGATCGTTGACGCGAAAGAAGGCCCTATGCCGCAAACCCGCTTTGTTTTGCGCAAGGCTCTGGAATTAGGACTTAAACCAATTGTCGTCATAAATAAAATTGACCGTCCTGATGCTATAATATCCGATGTGGAAAACCATACTTTTGACTTGTTCTGCGAGCTGAACGCCAGTGAGGAACAGCTGGATTTTCCTATTGTATACGCTTCAGCACTCGAAGGTATCGCTAAGAAAAATATTCATGACACGTCGTCAGATATTACTCCTTTGCTGGATACCATTATCCACACGTTTCCTCCGCCGGCAGTAAAACAGCATGCTCCTTTGCAGATACTTGTGCTTGCTCTTAAGGCCGATTTCTACAAAGGCAATATGGGAATAGGAAAAATAACCGCGGGAAGCATAGAAAAAGGGATGCTTGCCTGTCTCGTTGACCGCGAAGGAAACATGACCCGTACCCGCGTTAAAAGCGTAATGGTGTATGAGGGATTAAAACAGGTTGAGAGAGATAAGGTTTCTGCTGGCGAAATAGTTGCTGTCGCGGGCTTTGATGAAATCGGTATCGGAGAAACCATAACCGATCCGGATCAGCCCTGCCCACTGCCTCCGCCAGAGATAGACGAACCCACCGTTCAGATGCGGATCGGGGTGAACACCAGCCCGTTCGCCGGGCGTGAAGGGAAATACGTGACCTCCCGCGCACTTATGGAACGGTTGTATAAAGAAGTTGAAACCAACGTATCGCTCAGGGTTGCGCCGACGGAATCCGCAAATACCTTTATGGTTTCCGGCAGAGGCGAACTGCATATCGCCGTGCTCATAGAAACCATGCGCCGTGAAGGATTCGAACTTGAACTGGCTCAGCTTGAAGTTATTTTCCATGAGGAAAACGGCGTAAAACTGGAACCGTACGAGTTTCTGACCATTGACGTTCCGCAGGAATATTACGGTGCGGTCGTTGAGGAAATCGGACAACGCAAAGCGGCACTGCTCAACATGTATCAGACTCCGAAAGGCGAAGTTCATCTTGAATACCAGATATCCACCCGTGCGGTGATCGGGCTTAAAGGCGCGCTTATGACCAAAACCCGCGGCACCGCTATTCTGTATCATGCGTTTGACGAGTATAAACCGCTGATGAAAGACAGTTTCAGGCCGGTTTCACGCGGTTCGCTGGTATCTTCGGAAAACGGTGTCTCTACCGCATATGCCTTAAACAATGCCCAGATGCGCGGCGCGCTGTTTATCGGGCCGAATGTTGACGTGTACTGCGGAATGATAATCGGTGAAAATTCCCGGAACGAAGATCTCGATCTCAGTCCATGTAAAACAAAGAAACTGACCAATATGCGCGCTTCAGGCTCTGATGCGGCTGTCAAGCTGACTCCGCCAAGGGAAATGACTCTGGATCTCGCCATTGAGTATATCGGGCCGAATGAGCTTGTGGAAGTAACACCGGAGAGTATACGGTTACGCATGAAGGAACTCGACGCTACCGCCCGAATCCGCGCCCGCCGGCGCACTGAAGTTGCCTGATAAAAAGTTAATGCCGTGCAGGTAATCTGAAGACGCTTGACCTTGCGTTTTGTGCCTGAAAAGTGTACAATACCTGTATGCGTATTAATTTTCTTGAGTCACTTCAATCCAACATGTTACACGCTGTATTGCGGTTCTTCGCAAGAGGAGCATTGCTGACAGCCGTTCTCTGCTTGTGTAATTCACTAGCCGCCAGCGAAACGGAACGTTTCCCACTACCAATTCCTTCTGATTACGGCGCCGTTCTTGAACTTAACGGCGAACAAGGGACGCGTTTTGTTTATCATATACAGGATGCTCATTGCCAGCCTGATGCGCAATATAATATTGCGAACCTGATTAATGCCGTCCTCAGCCATCATGGCTCCGCTGTAGTCGGAATTGAGGGAGCGTCCGGCGAAATTGACGCACGTACCTTTCAGGCTTACCCCGACAAACAGGCGCTTAATAAAGTATCCCGTTATTTTGTGAATAAAGGAACTATTTCAGGCGCGGAATACCTATATATCACCCGTGACAAACCTTTTGTACTGACCGGAGTTGAAAATGCCGGACAGTACCGGCAGGATTACGATTTGCTGGCGAAGTCATTACCCGCCTGTGCTCACGCTGTTGAGGCGATAACTGAATTTCAGCGAATTATCGGGGATTACGCACTTCAGAATGTATCTGACCGACAGCGCGTCTTTTTGGAACGCTGGGCACAGTACTACACCCACGGAATTACGCTGGATGCATACTGCTCGTATCTTTGCGAGGCCCTGAGTTCGGCCACTTTTGAGGACGATTATCCGGCTCTTGCGTCTCTGCTTGATGTTGTAAAAAAGGAGCAAGCCATTGATATAAATGCTGTTGAACAACAACGGCTGGCGTTTCTGGATCATGTATCAACGCACGCGGATAAGCATGCCGTCACTGAAATTTTTCAGTATGATATCAGGTACAAACTAAAAAAAGTATCCCGCAGTGATTATTTTTCAGCGCTGGGCGGATGGATACGGGAGTATGCCGCGGATACGTCCGGATACGAGGCTGTTCTGGATTATATTGAACTCCTGCGGCAATCGTCTTCCCTGACAAAATCCGATATTTCCCGTGAACTCGCTCAAGCAGAACAAGCATGTGCGGCAGGGCTTTTTACCGATGCGGCAGGCGTTGAGATTTATAACCTGTACCGCGCTTCATATTATTACCGCGACCTGTTCGCTTTCACTATTCAGGCGCCGGTACTTGCAGAACTTAATACCACATTAAGCATTCCATGGATGAAAGATTCAGCAAGAAAACTGGTTTCAGACAGTTATGCAGATATAAACTGGGACGTTATTTCGCGCCAGGCAGAGGATGCGAGGGTGTTTTATCAGGTTGCCCGCCAGCGTGAAGAGTCAATGGTGAATAACCTGCTTGCGGCGATGGAAAAAGAAAACGTTCGCGTTGGAGTTCTTGTTACCGGAGGATTTCATCAGCAGGGCGTCCGTGATGAGCTGAATGCCAGAAATATACGGTATTGCGCAGTTGAACCGGTGTTGCGGGAAGTTGTCGATGATAACCGCTATTTTTCCCTTATTCAGCAGTGGAGGTCGCCATTTGAACGGTGGATACAGGGATCTACGATCGCTCTTGCGTCGTGGCTGGCGTCACAACCGCTTGCGGATACGGATATACGCCCTGTCAGGGCGCAAATTTTTTCGTCGATGCTCATTGCCTCCTCAGTACGGGATATGTCCGTTTACGATACTGTCCGTCTTACTGATAATTTCGGGGAAGTGGTCACGCGGGCACAGGAAATCCTCGAACCGTGGAGAATTCGGAATGCGCCGTCGCTTGAACTTGCAGGTGTTGAACTGATAGCGAACAAGCTCGCGGTGACCATTAAAGTCAATAAGCGCCCGGTTATATTTCTGTTCACTTCACGCGCAGGGGATCAGCTTGAGTACATTGAGGGAACAGAGGCGTTGGAAACGGGCAGTGTAGGGCCTGATACGGTTACCGCAGTCACTGCCGATGCGGCGCGCCGTATATCCGAGCTTGCCCGCATTAACGAACGTGTACAATCCGGGACACAGCAGGAAGATGTGATGCTTGAATTTATATCTCATCTTGGTCTTAACCCGTCCGGCACGCTGACTATGCGTAATTTTCTTGACCGATTAGGGGTATACCAGCCCCGGACAGGAACCGGTTTTGATCTTGCTGTCGCGTATGACGCGTTAGGGCATGTGATAGCCAATTCGCCGAAACCGGTGCGAAAACCTCAGCAGTTGAACTTGTTTGATAACCCACAGGATATTGCCCGTGCGATACCTGTTGATCCATCCACATTGATACCCGATACCTTTCAACTGCTCAGGCGCGCGTACAATGGAGAGACTATTGTAGAGCGTGAGACGCTCAACCCTCAATGGCAGGAACAATTTGAATCCCGCAATATCAGCGCTGTGGTTATTGATCCAACCATGCCGTTCGAAGCGCTGGTTATGATGATGGCGGAAATATTATTTCGTAGCGTCGGAGACGCTGATTTATACCCTTTAGGCATGTATGATGGCAAAATGTATCGCCTGCGGTCAGTTAAACTCCTCGACAACAGCCTGTTTGTGCGGGTAATGCCTGAGTTTCAGACAGGAGCTGTCGACGCGCTGGTTGCAGTAAGCCCTGAACTTACGCAGTTTAAAATACCCGGACTGCCGTTCGGCAATGGTGTACTGACACTCGAGAAAGACGGCGGGTTCGTTCTTGCTTCAGTCAAGCTGATAGGGCCGGATAAAGCTAAGCTTGAGGAGACCGGAATATCCCAGAGCATAGACAGCATTGCTGAAGGGCCTAAGGGAGCTGAACAACTTGATTCATTTCTAGCCGGTGTACGGGCGAAAGCGCTGGACAGCGGTATACTGATACGCGGGATTGTCTATCGCGACCAGAACGGCGAGCCGCTTTTCTTCGAGCATCACGACGATTTTCTGGCGCAGTACGATGCGGATCACAGCAAGCCGTATATTCCTCTGCGGCAGAGTGATTGGGCAAAAACAGCCGGGTCGATGAGCAATAATCAGGTGTCCCGGATGGTTGGCAATAACAACGTCAGGCCTGCGGATATCGTCAGCGGGCATGAAGTGTTTCGTCCGATCAGCAGGCATATGGATATCAACGGAAAACGCTTTCTCGATCTGGGAACGCAAAGCGGGCAGTATGTTTTTTATGCGTATTACAAAGGCGCGTCGTTTTCCGTTGGGCTGGATTTCAATCCTTACAATATTCGCATAGCGCGGGAAATATCCGCCTACCTGCATGAAAATGAAAAAACAGAGGGTGATATTGCCGCTGGTACTACAGGGGCATACGCTGTTTCAGATCGTTTGCGGTCGCGGCCGGAGTTTCAGGGTGATATACCCGGGGATACGATCGAGAAATACGCGACTGCTCCTCTGGGGAACATCAGCGGTCAGATTCTGGCGCGTACACAACTGCTCAAACGGATGGAAAAAAACTCACAGCGAGTCATTGCCAGTACTCCTCCCGAAAACCTTGAATTTCTTATCGGCGACGCTCGCAGTGTGCCGTATGCTGACAGCACATTTGATTTTGTCAACTCCATGTATCTTCTGCAATTTATTGACGGCGCTTCGACCGCGGTAAAGGAGATGCTGAGGGTAACCCGCCCCGGCGGTTTTATTCAGTTTAATTATTTTATGAAAGCGAAAGAGCAGAGGGAACTGCTGGAAGAAGCGGTCAGGCTATTGTCCGTCGAGCAGGGCGTGCAGGTCTCGTATGAGATTGTCGAACAGCTGAGCGTGACAGACCCTGAACTCGATGGCGTTCTTATCAGAATTACGGATAAGAAGTCAGTGCCTACGATTGAACAGGATAAGGACTTTGTGCTGAAACACAGCCGAAAGCGGAATTATCTGCATAATTTGTTTGATGAGGCGCCGTATCTGGACACTGTCAATGGAGGAACCGCGAACGTTCCTGAAGCGGTCATGGTTGTTGAAAAAGCTCCATTGTCGGAATATGAGACTTTAACGTCGCTGACGTCGGTGCAGAAAGCGCATCTGGCGTTTGTCATGGATCTGATGAGGAAAATTTTTGGCGAGAAAGCGTTTGATGGTATTCATACCATCAGCATAGAGCGCGGTGCGTTTGTCATGATGCATGGCGATAGGGGAACCCTCCGTTTTCAGCCCCTCGCGTTGCGCAATCCGTTGATTATGTTTGTATCAGCGTATTTGCAGGTGTATACGCATAAAGCGGATGCGATTAAGGATAGCACGTTTGCACAGCGAGATATATTTTTTGATGCTCATTATGATAGTTTTGCACGGGTAGCGGGGTTGTATGACACGTTGCAGTTGCTGAACGCGAATCTTTCTCCCGATCAAAGCAGTCAGCTGATTCAGGCGCTTAAAGGGCAGTATACCCGTGATACCACTCGTGAGCGGGAAGCATTTGCGCTTGCAGAGTTAATAGATGCGACTCCAAAAGTATTCTTAGATGAACAGCTTGTGGATGTTATACTGGAAGAGCTTCAGTTTTTGTCCGGAGCAGGAAAAACCAGCCTCCTGCCGTCAGGAAGCGGTTATACGCTCTATGATGTGGTAGAAACATTGAGCGGCAGTGCCACGCAATCTATCGAATTCTCACTTTATTTCGATCATTTGCTGAGCGATCCGTTGTTGTCTGTGCCGTACACAGGAACGATCGATACAGGTGTACAGTTATGGACTGATTTCCTGCGCCGCTATTATTCATTAACGCAGGCAAACATTCCGCTTCCCGATAACTTCAAGGCTTTGCTGGCGGAAGACAGCATTCGACAGATACTGCATCATTATCCGCGGGCAGGGTTTTATGTGCTGAATGATATGATCCGCTCAATTTTGGACAATCCCGTCAATGTCCCTCGTGCACCGTTTCTGCTGGATTTAAGTTCGCGGGATATTCTTCAGGTAGTGCAGAATATTGAAATTTCATTAGGCGACAGTTCTATTCCTGACAGCGCCGGAACGCTTGATAGGATATTCAGCGATGCGCAGACGGCGTCGCGCCAGTTCCCGTCTCGTTTTCTCAAACCATATTTATTGTCTGCCAGCCCGCTGGAAGCCCTGCAGGTGGTTCTTGATGGCAAAATTTCTCTTCCTGAGATAGATGTAATTGTCGCTAACAGGGAGTGGAAAGGGTTCCTGCCGTATCTTGAAAAGATACGGGCATATACGGGCGGCATTCCGGCTCAGGCGCAGAGTATGTTTTCCGATACGGTTATAGATCAGATCATGAATGTATACCCCGCAACAGGTTTTTATGTTTTATCCGACCTTGCCCGCGCGATTTTAAAAAATGAAAACGATCCTGCTGAAGTGCCGTATCTTATTGATATGAGCGACGATCAGCTTATCAAGATAATTGCCGGGCTTGACGAGTTTATTCGTAAAGTTGAGCATGACTCTATTATACTGCGGCAGGGTATCAGCGAGGCGGCAAACTTGCCCGGTACGTACTGGATCGGCCCGAAGATGCATCAGGCGTTTCTGGAATTGAACGGCGGAAAACCGTACCGTCATATTGATATAAATGCCTCTATTGGAATAGAGACCGTTGAACAGGCGGAAGAACTGTATGCCCTGTTCAGGGAAATTACCGAAGATATGCGTATCGCTCCTGATGAGTTTGTGGTGCTTAAGTTGTTTGACGCTGAAGAAAAGGAAGATGAAGGCACGTTCGGCACTCTGATCGTGGTTGCCGACACATTCGCTAATATAAACTCACGTATGGAACTGATACGCCTCAGGACTATGCGCGGCGACCAGCTTGGACAGAATCCGTTCAGTTTCAAAATGCATTTTTATTATGACGATTTTGAAATGGGAGATATAGTGGGCGAAGACTGGCACATTGCCTTTGGAAGTGAGGATTTAAAAAACCGCGGGCTGGGATCTGAGTTTTTCCGTAACCATTTTTCTATAGCTTTTATGAAACTTTTTATTTTTTTCTCTTGCAATGGGGTCTTCATTTTTAAAGGAGGATGGTCTTAGGTCAAAAAGTAGAGCCCGTATTTCCGTAAGTGCAAGATTATTTAACATTCTTATTTCATTTAATCTCTTAATTGCTGATTCAGGGTCTTTTTTCCATAGTTTAGGAAGAACCTCTGCAATAAGATTTGAGGAAAAAAGTGTTTGAGTTACTGTATCATGCAGTTCTCTTGCAATATAATTTCTTTCGTTGAGCATAATTTTTTCTTTTTCTATTTTT
>QZJZ01000039.1 GCA_003599815.1 Candidatus Auribacter fodinae | reverse complement strand
AAAGAGAGAAAAATTGCTGGTGTGCTTATCGAAACACAGTCGCAGAGTGACAGGATCTGCTGGGCTGTTATGGGTATAGGCTTAAATATCAACCAGCCGGAAGTTTTTTTTAGTGACATTACATATCCGGCAGTATCGTTGCGCGTTGCGGCAGGGAAACAGCTCAATCGTTATCAGGTATGCGCAAAACTGCTGGAACATCTTGATAGATCTTATGAAGCATTAAAAAAGGGTGCATATGATCAACTATTTGCCCGATGGCAGGCATATTGTTCAAGTATTAGCCGGATTATACTATTTAATGGTCCTGATGGAAAATCTAGCGGTGTGATACAAGCAGTCATGCCGGACGGTGGCTTATCGGTTGTGAAACAGAGTGGTGAGACGGTTAATGTGCAGAATGGGGAAATACAATGATTTTTGTGGTTGATGTGGGCAACAGTGCCGCGCATTTTGGTGTGTACAGCGATGGTTTAATTATAGATAAGCTTGTTGTCTATCATGGAGGAAAGTCATTTTCTCCATCATCCATTGAGAATATTAGTCAATGGCTCAAAAAGTTTCAAACAATATCTTCCGCCGCTGTCGGCACCGTTAACCGTGTTGTTGATGATGGTTTGCGCTCCTGTTTTAAGAATATTCCGCTCACGTATATATCTTCAGGTGCAGATATTGGTATGAGATTAGATTATACCCCAGCCGGAACTTTAGGCGCTGACCGGTTTGCAAATCTTGTTGCATTCAGGCAGAGATACAGATCACCTGGAGCGATTATTGATATAGGTTCCGCTGTAACGATAGATATTCTTGATCCGAGAGGAAACTTTTACGGCGGGATGATTTTTCCAGGCCCCGCATTAAGCCTGAAAGCCCTGCATACTTCTACGGAACTCCTGCCTTTAATTGAACTTGATGATTCTTCTGCCGACTGGGGGCATACGACAGAAAAATCTATCCGTTGCGGCGTATTCAAACTGTATCGCCATGCGATAGAAGGGATCATTGCTGAAGCCAGAACTGAATTTGTGGATGCTCGTTTTACTACTGTTGCCTGCGGTGGATGGAGCTTGTTATGGCAACAGTACTGGCATGATACAGTCCATTTTGACACAGACCTGACTCTCAAGGGGATAGGCGATATCTATTACCTGCTTAAATCCGGTAAAAAATTATAAATCCGACAGAGAATCCAGTCCTTCCGGCAATGGGAGAAAGTACCGAATCGGCTGGATTGAACCGTCTTTTTTGACAATACGCTCAACTCGTTTCTGTTTAAGGACGGAATGTTCAATCTCGACTTCCTGCTCAATATATGATCCGAAAATATAAGACGTTCCTTTAATGAGAACATCTCTTTCAATAGTCGCAGGATAGTCACTGCTTCCCGTAACACGCACTCCTGATTCAATGCGGACGTTATTGCCGATAGAAACCTGCCCTCGAATTACTGTGCCAGTCAGGAGTTCACAATGTTTTCCAATAGTAATTGTCTGATCAGGGTAATTGTCTACTGAACATGCGGTGCCGATATGAGTGTATTCATTGATATATACAGCGCCGTCAATATGGGTATTTTTGTCGATGCGCACGCCTTTTTTTAGGTGCGTATTTTTCCCAAGATACACACCACTGCCGATATAGATGTCAACGGCTTCGCCATTTTTGTCCATTTCAAGAATACGTTCAACAACATCATCGTGTATAAAGAAAGCCTCTTTTTCCTCAATGGTGATGATATCTTTAAGCTTATCGTAAACACGGTTACGAGCGATGGCTTCCATCGCTTTAAGGACACTTTTGATGTTAAACCCAAGAATCGCTTCATTATCGACGGCCGGTGAAATTCCCACTTTGTATCCGCTCTGATTCAGGATAGCGACAAGGTCCGTCAGATAAAACTCTCCTTGAATATTGTCCGACTGAATGCGGAGGATATTCTCAATAAGAGGTTGGGTCTTAAACCCGTAAACACCGGCGTTAAACTCTTTGATTCGGATGAGCTCTTCTTTGGAGAAACGGTATGTACGGTCTTTGTGATTCACGACAAAAGGCGTGTCATCAGAAAGTGAAAGTATATCTTTAAATTCCATTATTTTAATAACTTCCCCATAATTAGGAGAAATATTTCCGTTGAAATCGATTTCTGGAACCCTTACAATACGACCGTAATAGTTCTCCCATGGATCCTCTTTAAATTCACCTGTCATAATAATCATATCGTTGTTCGATCGCTCAAAATCTTCTTTAATCTTCGCGATAGCTTCTGCACTTATAAGCCCCATGTCGCCCGGGAATATATATATAGCCTTGTAGTTATGAAGGTCGTTCATTATATCAAGCGCTTCTTGAGTGGCGTGCCCAGTGCCTTTTTGTTGTTCCTGATATGCGTATGCGGTATTTTCAATATGTCCGATTGTCTCGATTACTTCACGAGCTTTAACTCCGACAACAATTATCTGATTTGGTGACTTTAATCCTTTTCTGGCGGCGTCTGATACGCGAGAAATGGAGGGTTTTCCCCAGATAGTATGAAGCATTTTTGACGTTTCCGATTTGATGCGTTTACCATGCCCTGCGGCGAGGATAATTGATATTATCGGTTCGTTCTGGTTCATTGGCGAACTGTATTTTTTAATTAAATCGTGAATTTCTGTGCTCATTAAAAAATTCCTTTATTGTTTTTGGGGATGATAAAGTATAAATGAATTATTATAAGTTATTACGGCATGTCTGCAAATAAAAATAGATGACATTTGTGATATGATAGAATTAAAGTTCAGGGTATGAGAAAAATACTGTTTTATATTACCGTTTATGCGGAAAAATCATCTATTGAGATTACGAATACATTGTACAGCAATGTGATGTATGACGTTGGCGCCTGTTGCGGCTCTCTTGATGCTTGTTTGCACGCCTATTGCCTTTTGCCGACGTCATTTCATGCATTATTTGATCTCGATCCAGCACAACTTAACCAGTTTGCATCCGCATTACAAAAGCTATGGCGCCGACTTATCAGTAGTGATACACGGGATACTTCTGATTGCGCTTTAATACGAGTGTGTCCCGTTGAAAAAAACCGGTTCGCATATGACCTTTCATTGTATATTCACTCCTTGCCTCTGTTTTGCGGCATTGTGATTGATACTGCCGAATATAGATTTTCAAGCTTTGATGCGTATTGTCACATTCAAAAGAACCAGTCTGTCGACACAGGAAATATACTGAGTCTGGTTACATCAGGAAGTATCCCTGGATTCAAAACGAGGCGGTACCAGTCAGACCTTATGGAATTTACAGCTAGGAAATGGCTCCATCTGAATGTCTATTCATCCTCGCAATGTTTTGGCAGTCTGGTGTTCCGGCGATTTGTGAAGTCATATATGCGGTCGTTTGGTTGTGAGCGGTATGGGCAGGAAAATGTTATGCCGTTTTGTCGGGATCAACGTGAACAGTAACATCCATAACTTCTTCAAAGCCATTGAGCAATTTTTTTTCTACTTGTTTAGCGATAGCATGACCCTGAAAGACGCTGATTTCCGGGTCAACGGTAATATGCACATCAAGAAAAATGCAGCTGCTGTAATAACGTGCGCGCAGGTCATGAACATCCCTTACCTGGGAAATAGTACGTATCATATTTTTGATTTGCGAACAAATTTCTTTTGGAGGCGCAGTGTCAATAATATCTTTGAATGCTTTTGATGTTATTGAGAAACCTATATAAATGACTACGCTTGCAATAAGAATGGATATGATCTCGTCCAGTACATGGAGCGCGGGCATGAAAAACGCGCATCCGACACCAAACAAAGCGGCGACAGATGTCAGTGCGTCAGACCTGTGGTGCCAAGCATTCGCAATGAGGCTTTGGCTGTTAATCGATTGTCCCGTTTTAATGGTGATGTGGTAGAGGATCTCTTTTGTTACTATTGATATTGATGCCGCAACCAGAGCGACCCCGCGGGGTGCGTTGACGTGGGTGCGGTATAATAATGACCATGCAGAGGCAAATCCGATCAGTAATCCTACCGTCATCAGAACCAGCCCCATGAGATGAGCCGTATAATTTTCGATTTTTCCATGTCCGTACGGGTGGTCAGAATCTTTCGGTTTGGATGCAAGAGAAAAACCGATGTAACAGCCGAAGTCTGTTATTAGGTCTGATGCAGAATGCATCGCATCTGAGACAAGGGCAAAACTGTTGCCAGTAATACCAGCGGACGCTTTAATTATAATAAGAAAGAAATTCACTATCAAACTCAGACGTGTGACGTTGAGTCCGGATTGAAATTTTTTTTCAGGGAGCGACATATCTGTTGTACTCATTCTTCTCTTCCGGTTGTAAAATTTCTTTATTGTATAGAATTATCATTCTCATAGCAACAAAAAGGGAATGAGTGAAGGGGATATTTTCATTGACAAAAAGTTCGGGCAAATTCATAGTTAAATAGTAATTTAGTTAAATTTATTTTTGAAAAACCGAGTCTATATAGAATGAGAACAATTCATTTATACATATAGAATTATATTCACGAGCAGGGAGACGTTTCCGGTATGAAAAATAATGACATCAGGTTTAATGACCCTATGACCCGTCGAGAATTTCTAAAAAAAACCGTATTGGGACTGGCGTGCGCGGGATTATTTGCGGGAGGTATGCGCCCTCAGTCACTTTTTGCGGCTCTTGAGGGAGTTTCTGCCGTACAAAAAGGGAATATGTTTTACCGCACGCTCGGAAAAACCGGGTTATCTGTTTCGGAAATATCCTTCAACGGCGGGCGGTTAAGCGATATTGCCGTTCTCGCATATGCCATGGATCATGGAGTGAATTTTATTGATACCGCACCTCAGTATGCCGATAGTGAGCAACTCATCAGTAAGATACTGAAATACCGTAAGAATGAGCTGATTGTTGCCACTAAATGGGAAGTGAGTGAATTGTTTACTGAACAGGAGCTCATAGCTTCTGTTGAGCAAAGTTTGAAAAACCTTAATGTGGATACCATAGATATTATTCAGACCTGGTCTGCAATGCGCGCAACTCAGGTGAATCATGAACCGGTTTTTACCGCTTTTGAAAAACTGAAGAAAGATGGAAAAGTTCGTTTCCTCGGCATTACTACCCATCGGAATGAAGTTGAAGTGGCGAAATCGGTCATAGAAAACGGAAAATACGATACCTTGATGATTGGGTATAATATCACTAATCATGAACAGGTTGATCCGCTTATCAAGGAAGCTGGAGAAAAGGGTATTGGCGTTATAGCTCAATACGTTACAGACTATAAAGCGCGTATACCCGGCGAGTTCAGGGGGACAAGCCGCGGCGCCGCTCAATGGGCTTTGAGTAATCCGAATATCTGTTCCGCAGTTATGGATATGTTTAACGTACAGGAAGTGGACGAACTCGTCCGTGTTCCTGCAATCCTTCGAAAATAGTTATTATGGAATCATTTATAGACGGAAAAATTCGCGAACTGCAAAATATTTTGTCCAGTAAAAAGTCTGTCGTTATACTGATGCATGATAATCCTGATCCTGACGCGATTGCGTCCGCGTGGGCGCTGCACCATCTCTTGAAAAGAAGGTTCGGTGTTAACAGTATTATTTCGTATGGAGGAATTATTGCCCGTGCGGAAAATAAGGCTATGGTCAAGCACCTGAATATACCTCTTGTCCCGTGGAATAAAATAGAAATATCCAAACACTCTGATATTGCTTTGGTGGATACACAACCCGGTGTTGGTAATAATTCACTGCCTTCTAAAATTACTCCGCTGATGGTGATTGATCATCATCCTATCAGTTCTAAGATAAAGTTGAAGTTTAGGCCTGCTTTTTATGATATCAGAGACAATGTAGGTGCGACGACCTCTATTTTGTATGAGTATTTATCCTCTTGCGAATTTCCGATTCCCAAACTTCTTGCCACAGCCATGTTTTATGGAATCAGTTCCGAAACGAGGAATCTGGGCAGGGAAGCTGTTGACCTAGATCAGACTGCGTATATAGAATTATTCCCTCATACAAGCAAAAGAATACTCGCAAATATTACTCATCCGAAGAACACCAGAGAGTATTTCGCTGTGCTTGCTCATGGATTGAATACTGCCATGGCAAACGATACAACAGCATTTTGCCATCTGGGGGAAGTGAACCACCCAGATTATATTCACCAGATAGCTGATCTTATGTTGACCTGTGAAAATATTCGGTGGTCATTATGCACCGGCTGGTGGGGGCCTGTTTTGTATCTTTCATTACGGGCGACAAACAATCGAGCCAAAGCCGGCGTAATGGTACGTAAGCTTGTAGGCTCGCACGGCAAAGCTGGAGGCCACGATACTATGGCAGGCGGAAAACTGGAGTACACCTGTCAGGTAACGGACACAATGAGACAGACTGTAGAATCTCTTATCAGCAAACGGTTTGCACGTTATTGCGGCCGTACTAGGCTGCGTGATTACCGCAGTATGACTTTATTGGATAAACCTTTGTCTTCCGCCAATGATTAAATATTTTTTTCCGCAAGGTAACGTTCTGCGTCAATGGCGGCTTTGCATCCCATTGCCGAGGCTGTAATCGCTTGCCTGTAATAATGATCTGCGAGATCGCCGGCGGCAAAAACACCTTCTATATTTGTTTTAGTATATGGATGCTGGATCTTGATGTAGCCGTTATCCATGTCGATCTGTCCCTCGAATAATTTTGTGTTGGGAATGTGCCCGATAGCGATAAATACCCCTTCGCATGGGTAGTCGGTCAGCTCGCCAGTCACTACATTTTTTAAGCGTACGCCGCATACCCGATTTTTATCATTGCCGAGGATTTCTTGAATAACAGAGTTCCACTGGAACGCAATTTTATCATGTTCCAGCGCACGTTGTCGCATAATCTTGGATGCGCGTAACTCGTCCCGGCGATGGATGACTGTTACTTTCGGTGAAAAGCGAGTGAGGAATAACGCTTCTTCCAGAGCCGAATCTCCACCGCCCACAATACAGACTTCCTTACCCCTGAAAAATGCTCCGTCGCAGGTAGCGCATGACGATACCCCATGGCCCCAGAGCCGTTTTTCAGATTCTATACCCAGTTTGCGGGGAGATGCGCCGGTTGCGATTATTACCGAATGAGAGGAGAATGTATCGGAGTCTGTTTTTACAATAAACGGTTGTTGTTTGAAATCAACCGCGGTGACGTTGCCCATCACAAATCGTGCACCGAACCGCTCTGCTTGAACCCGCATCTCATCAATGAGCTCAGGACCCATGATACCATTTCTGAAACCCGGATAATTTTCTACTTCAGTCGTGGTCATGAGTTGTCCGCCGGATTCCAGACCTTCAATAACCAGAGGGTTCAGGTTAGCTCTGCTACTGTATATAGCCGCAGTTAATGCCGCCGGTCCGGAACCAATAATGATAAGATTTTCCATGGTTATCTCTCCTTATTATGGTTATATAAAATATCACAAAGTTTTGGTTTAAATGGTATAGCAGTCACAGACTTTTGAATAAGGCAATTTATGAGGGAAGAAACCGGTGAACAATTGCTTTATTCATGATAGTAAAAAAAGATAACAGTTTTGTTCAAAAAGTTTAAATTGTTTTTTTTGGGTTTGGATGATGGTACTGACTTATGGAAACAACAATATAATAAACTTACTAAATAAGCATGGAAAATTTTTATTACGCTGTATTTTTATCTCCAACAGATTGTCGTATTAAAAATTACAGGAAAGAAAACAGATTTTGTAAGCTTAATGGTGCAGATATAAATGCCAATTGCCTCAAATTTCCTTATGGCATGTTACCTTTTGTTTGCAGTGTATATTGAAAGTTCTGAAAGCGCATGGTATACTTATTTATATAAATAATAGAATTTTGGAAGGGGCTTTAGTTTTCTTGAAAGGGTCGACTATGATCAGAATATTAACTTTATGTGTTTTTCTTGTGATAGGGATATATGCATCTCCGTCAATTTTTGCTTCACCAGTGGCGGATGATTTCAATGGAACGACACTTAATCCCGCATGGATAGTGCAGACACCGTCTGCCGGCACAACAGTACAAACAACCGGTGACGGACGGTTACATATCCAGACTAACACCGACAACAGTGATCTCTGGACAGCACATAACGTTAATGCCCCACGGTTATATCAGGCAGTTGCCAGCACTGCTAATTGGATAGTTGACACGAAGATGCATTTTTCTGCGACCTCAACATATCAGGAAGCAGGTATCATGGTCACTGTCAGCGATGGTCTCCCTGAATGGGGCGGATACCTTCGGATGACCACCGCCGTATATTCATGGGATACCTCCGAATTTATTAAATTCCTGAGTACAAATGTCAGTGCGAATTTTGACGATATTTATTTCCGGTTACAGAAAGACGGTAACCAGTACACCTCTTGGTATGGCTTTGATGGCCAATCGTTTACTTCTTTCGGAACCAGAACGCTTTCTTATACGGTTACGGGTGTTGGGCTATTTGCTATCCGACAGGATAGTATTGGGCCTGACCCGGAAGGCGCTGCTGACAATACAATTCGTTCGACTGCCTATTTCGACTATTTTGACGTAAATGGGGCGTTAACATCTCCCGCTGTACCTGAGCCGCTGTCAGGTGTATTGTTTGTTTCTTCTCTCGTTGGTATTCGGTTTGCAAAGCGGCGCTGTTAATATTGCACGAACCAAGTTTAATCTTTTAATTTAAGACCAGCTTGTGCCCATGTGCAGTCTTGCTGATGTTTCATGCCGGAGGTAAAGTCTTTGATTAAAATGGAATTCTACTTTTGTTTCAGTTCAGGTTGCGCGTATAATAGTAATAATAGTTTGATTATAAAACAAATATGTGTATTATTAACCCGATAAAATATTTCTAATCGAAACGGCTATATTCACGATAATAGATAGTGAACAGCTTGTCTGGTCAGGCCCGCTAAGAAAATAATCCTGATATGATCTGAACCCGGTATTAAGGTATGAGCGATCACTCGAATAATAACAATAGTTGGCATTTATCCATTGTTGAACGTAAATTTTTGTTGCTCTGGTGCGATTTTATAATCGTATTCGGGGCTATTTTTCTTGCTGTTATATTACGCAGCACTATTTCCATGGATTTATTTTTACAGCGCGGCTATTTCGGCATTATTTTTCTGTATACGTCTTTGACTGTTGCGATTTTTTACATTATTGACTTGTACAATATTTTTCTTATCGATTTTTGGACATCCATCGTTCCGCGTATTTTTATCGGCGTAGCGTTAACCAGCCTGCTGGTGATTGTGTCGTCATTTTTTCTTGAGTTTCTTGCCTTGCCGCGTAAATCAATTGTTTTCATGTCCGTTGTGATTATTTTAGGTATGATGCTGACTCGCTATTACCTGATGATCGTAAAACGATATCCCCTTAACATTATGGTTTTAGGATCTGGTTTTGCCGCATTGAAGATGATTGAAGACATAAAAAAGAGCGGAAGCGCTTATTTTCATATCATCGGTATTTATGATGACGACGACCGGAAGCATGGCAAAGAAGTAATGGAAATTCCCATTCGGGGTGGAATTGAGTCTTTTGCCGCAGACATCAAAGAACTGCGCCCGCAAATGGTTGTTGTCTCTTTTGAAAAGGAGATAAAAGAAACATGGACCGATATCCTGCTCCAGTGCGCACGCAGCAATGTTCAGGTGTCGTCAGCCGTTGACATTTATTGTAAACTTTTTGGCAAAGTTCCGAGTGACCATATTGACGCCTTATGGCTGTTAAGCGGCATTCAGTTGATTCGTAAACCATATTTTATTTTTAAGAGGTTCTGTGATATTATTTTCAGCTTGATCGGGCTATTCATTATGCTGTTAATCTTTCCATTTGTGTTTGTCATAATGAAGATAACGTCTCCCGGACCTATTTTTTTCTCTCAGGTTCGTGTTGGTTTAAACGGAAGTCATTTCAGGATCCATAAATTCCGCACTATGGTCGTTGACGCAGAAAAACGGACTGGCGCAGTGTGGGCAACAAAAGGGGACAATCGGATTACTGCATTTGGAAAGTTCATGCGCAAAGTACGTATTGATGAATTGCCGCAGTGCTGGAATATCCTCAAAGGCGATATGAGCATTGTAGGTCCTCGTCCGGAACGTCCGGAATTTGTGGATATGCTGAAAGAACGAATTACCTTTTATGATGAGCGCCATCTGGTTAAACCCGGCTTAACAGGCTGGGCTCAGGTTTTGTATCCGTACGGCAATACTATTGAAGACGCCACGGAAAAACTGCATTATGACCTCTTTTACATTCGAAACATGTCTGTATTCATGGATATGAAAATTATCCTGAAAACAATTGCTACTGTGATTGGCGGCAGGGGCGGCATGTAATTAAAGTTTTCAGCCTGCGTTTTCATTTCGTGTTGAATTTCTCTTTGATATTGTCAGTCTTCAATGAATAGATTATGATGTTTTTCGGCAGACTTTCAACTGTTTGGACTGAATGGAGAAGCATAATGTTGCGAAAGGTTATTTGCGTTTTTTTTCTGGTATTCACAATAAATCTTAATGTTTTTTCAGCGCCTCAATCAGCGGGCCCGATACTTGAGAAATTGGCGCACCGCATTGCCGGCCGGGCTGAGGTAATCCGAGACCGGGTTCTGATGTTTCATGAGGATCCTTCGTCACAAATTCCTAATCTCTATTATTTCATACAATCTGTCCTTGAAGATGCGAATGGCCTTTATCTGCTTGGGGACAGCGAACAGGCTCGCCTAAAAATGGTATTGCTGGATACTCTTACCTACGACATTGTTTGTGCAGGGCAGACCAGTGCTTTGTCTCTGAACCAGATGACAGGCGTCATGCAGCAAAGCCGTAAAGCAAGTGATCTCAATGAATTTAAAAACATTACCCAGCAGGCGATAGCTATGATGAGTCACCGGGGATTATTGGAGTCTGTCCATTTTAACACAACGGAAGAAGAATATTTTTCTGAAATTGTACGGTATATCCATTCTGTTGCGGGCAAACTTCCTCAGTCTCTTTCTGAAAATGATATTCGCGAAATTGTTGGCGGTACGGGAATTGTGAATACTGATAATATCCATTTTTTCCTGCCGCAATTGGAAACACGGGCTGAAGGGGGATATCTGGTCGGATATGGTTTTGATAAGCAGTGGGGATTAACTCCCATACTTTATTTTGAGAACAAAAAAGTCGGAAAAACTATTTTTTTGTTGGCGCTGTGGAACCTCAAAGCCTTTAATGAAGGTATGGGAATTAATCATAATGATACGCTGGAATCGCAGATTCATCATGTTCTGCTCCAGATGCGAATCGCCGATTACCTTGTAAAAAACGCTGATGTTCTTGATTTGCAGGATATCTCTGTTGCGGAGGAAGTACGCGAACATTACAGAGTGGTGTATGAAAAGTTGGTTGAAGAGAGTTTTGTCCCCCAATATTATGATTATTTATTCGCTCTGAAAAAGACAGCTTCCAGTGAACGGGTTTTGTTTCCGTGGGGTGCCCATAGTACCCGGTCTTCAGCTGTCAATGCGCCTGAAACGGATGACTATGTTTTTTACCTTATTGGCAACGGATCACAAATGCCTCCTAACCCGCGTCTCGTGAAGCTTATGGCTGAACAGGGCAAGTCACTTCCCCAAGGAACGGCTTTTGATCTTGGATGTGGCGATGGAAGCGATGCCCTGTTCCTTGCAAGAAATAACGATATATTCAAAGGTGTTGTTGCAGTAGACCACTCTCAGGCGGTCATTAACCGAATTCGGCGACTTGAGTACCTTGAACCTGAAATTGCGAAGCTATATCCCGCTAAGTCGGATATACGTACATATCCGTATCCTGACAGTTCAACCCCGGTTCATAACAGGCCTAATTTGGTTGTACTTGACAATGTGGTAGAATTTTTACCGAAACAAGACCGCCTTGATTTGTTTAAAAAGCTGGATAAGGCGTTGTTGACAGGAGGGGTTCTGTTTATAGAATATCATATCGCAGAAGGAGAGACGTTTCAGAAACTGGAATCCGATGAAAATATTACCATGGATAATGACAATACCATATCATCGTTCCAGCCTTTTGTCGGAAAGCAGATGAAGCATTTTTTTAAACGTGATGAATTGCAGGAAGAATTAAAAGAAGCGGGTATTAATGAGGAAAATGGGTATGTAGTTAATTCAGAATATATCCCAGTTGATAATGATTTCCATTTTGGGGTTATTGTCGCGCTAAAAAAAGAACAATCACCTGAGAAACAACAGGCCGCCCAATGAAAAGAAATAAGAAAAAATTTCTGTTAATTCTTTTTATACTATTTGTGTCCATATCTCTTGTAAGTATGCTGGCTATTCGTTTCAAACAGGAAATGCATAGAAAAATGTTATCAGGGAACATCAAGGAACTCCCTCCGGTTCCTGTTGAAATCATGCAGGTTTCTTTGCAAAAAAGAGATATTATCGGGACATTCAGAGGAGTTATTAAACCGTATAAGGACGCCACGGTTTCAGCAAAAGTATCAGGAACAATCCAGACTATCAATTTTATTGAAGGCGATCGGGTTAAGCAAGGCGATATCGTTACGGTTATAGAAGATGAACTCCTGCAGATTTCGCGCGAAGAAGCTTTTGCACGGTACGAAAAAGCTCGTGTCCTGCATGAAGATGCCGTGAGTGATTTTGAGCGTCAGCAGAAATTGCGTAAAGAGAACATAATATCTGAAGATGACCTCTTGCAGGCGGAAGTAAACGTTAAAATTGCGTTTAATGAGATGAAAACGTTGGAAGCTGATATGAAACGCAAACAGAAAAATGTTGATGACGCGACTGTTAAGGCGCCTTTTGAAGGTGTAATATCAAAAATTTATATTGATGAAGGAGAAACTGTTTTTCAAGCCACGCAGTTGTTTGAAATTATAGATATATCCAGGTTGAAAATTCATTTTTATATCACGGATGTTGAGCTTCCGGCTTTTTTTATCGGGTTGCCGGTATCATTTGTGGTCGACGCTTATCCCGACAAAGAGTTTATCAGCAGTATAGTATCAATAGATCCGGGTTCTGATGACGACTACCTGAATTTTCGGGTGATTTCATTATACAATAATACCGAGCAGGGCGTTATGCTTCTGCCCGGCATGGTGATCCGAATATATGCCAAACTGGGTGAAGTTAATAACATGTACTTTGTGCCGTCCGACGTTGTGCTTAAATCGGAAGAGGGCTATCATGTATTTGTGTTAAAAGATGATAAAGCGCGTTTAACATATGTTCATGTGAGCCAGCAGGTACGTGATGAAACCGCTATTTCCTCAGGATTGTCGGAAGGGGATAAGGTCATTGTTACGGGTTATTCTTCTTTGCAGAACGGCAGTTCCGTTATCGTTGTGGATAATGAGAGCAGTCTACCGAAGGCAGGCCAATGAGCATAGCGCGTTTTTCTGTCCGGCAGAAAGTTCTCGTCAATTTTGCTGTTTTCATTATTATTGTTGCCGGAGTATACCTATATAATACAGTTCCCCGGGAAACATTTCCACTCATTAAAACCAAGCGCATACAAATAACCACAATTGATCCTGATATCAGTTCGCCCTCAGATGTTGAGGATTTAATTACCATTCCAATCGAAGACGAGCTCGAAGACGTTGATGGTCTTGTCGAGATAATATCCCAGTCGGGCGAGGGTATGTCTCGCATTATGGTGAAAGCTTCTGATGAAGTGGATAATCTTGATACCCTCATTAACGATATCCGGCAGAAAATAGATATTGTAAAAAAAGAGTTGCCGGATACCACAGAGGAACCGGTTATTGAGGAGGTTAAATTTTCTATTCCTTTAATTTCCATTGGACTGACAGGTACTTTCGATTTTTTTGAGGCGAAAAAATATGTTGATATGATTGAAGATGACCTTGAATTACTCGACGGAGTACGTGATGTATGGGTCTCAGGCATAGAAGACAGGGAAGTATGGATCGAAATTGACCCGCTTCGTATGGCGTCGTATGGGTTGACTATAGATGACATTTCGCGCGTTATATCCCGCAAAAACCTGAATCTTTCCGCGGGGACGCTCAAAACGACACGAGGCGAATTTCAGATACGGGGATTGGGCGAGATCGAGAACCCCTTCGAAATAAAAAAGATTATTGTAAAAAAAGATGCTCAGGGCAGGCAGGTTACTATTGGGGATTTTGCTCAGGTTGTTGATCGGTTTGAAGAAAACAAGATGTTCAGCAGGGTGAACGGTAAACGGGCTGTTACTCTGACAGTATTAAAAACTGAAGATGCTGATGCGATTTCGCTATCAGCCGCTATAAAGAAGGAAATGAAAAAGTATGAAAAATTGCTTCCTGAAAGCATGGGGCTGATTGTGTTCGCTGATACATCAAAATATATTTTTAATCGTATTCAGACCATGGAAAGCAGTGCTGTCATGGGATTAATTCTTGTGACGGTACTGCTTGTCCTTTTTCTGAACTGGCGGATGTCGCTTATGACCGCCCTCGGCATCCCTGTTGCCATTTTTGGGGCTGTAATTCTGATGTGGCTGACGGGGAATACCATAAACCTCCTGACCATGTTCGGGCTGATTATGGCGCTTGGTATGATCGTTGATGATTCAATCGTCGTTGTGGAGAATGTCTATCGTTATATTGAGAAAGGGTATACGCCAGTACAGGCCGCAGTGTACGGGACTGATGAGGTTTTCTGGCCTGTCGTCGGTTCAGTCTCTACGACCATAGCGGCATTTACTCCATTGGTATTTATGTCCGGTGATCTCGGCAAGTTTATGGCATTTATTCCTTTGATGGTTATTTTTGCGTTGATTGCATCGTTATTCGAGGCGTTTTTCGTGTTGCCGTCCCATCTTGCTGATTTTGTGAAAAAAACACCTCGCGAACGTAAAAACCGGCTCCTAAAAAAGATTATAACGGTCTACGCCTACGCATTAAAACTATGTTTGCGCCACAGATACATTTTTGTAGTACTCTGCGTAGTCGGTATAATCAGTACAATCTGGTTTTCCAAAAAGACCGCACGTTTTATTCTGTTTGAAACAAGTTATATCGATGAAATTTATGTTCGCGTGGAAACGCCGGAACGTAATAAACTGGAAGACACCGAACAGGTAATTAAGAACATAGAAGAGCGCATCATCGCGCATATACCCCGCAGTGAGTATCATACCATTGAGTCCACAATCGGCTCCATGCTGGATAAAGACAAAATCAATTATAAAATGGGCAGTAATGTTTCCATGATGCGCATTGATATAACCGAAGAAAACCCTGACACCCGCTCAGGTAATGAGATTATCCAGCATATGATATGGTTACTCAAGGACATACCGGGAGCAAAGAGTATTGAGGTTACGTCGCAAGGCGGCGGACCGCCTGAAGGGCAGGCAGTGGAACTGGAAATTGCAGGTGAAGATTTTGCGATAATGCAAAAAGTGATTTCTGAGATAAAAGATAAACTGTCCAGCATTAAAGGTGTCCAGAATATCGCGGACAATTTTGAAGCTGGCAAAGAAGAATACCGGATTATTATTGATGAGGAAAAGGCAAACCTCTTTGGACTCGACAATACTGATATCAGCAGGTCGGTTCGAAACACTTTTGCAGGTTTAAAGTCCACCGAAATACGCATGGTAAGCGATGATGTTGATGTGGTTATAAAAGCATACGAGCCATACAGGAAGTTGCGTGAACATATCGAAAATCTTGAAGTCAGGACTCCAAGCGGTTCTACGGTACGCCTTAAAGCTATTGCTGAGATACTCAGGGCTCCGGGGTATAACAGTATTCACCGAAAGAACAATAAACGAATCATCAGCGTTACTGCCGATGTGGATAAGGATATTACTACGTCCGCAGAAGTAAACATGATATTACACGACCAGCTGCTTGATGTACCCGCTCGTTATCCCGGCATCCGTTTGTTTTACGAAGGACAGTCAAAAGATACTCAGGAGTCATTACAAAGCCTCGGAGTGGCGTTTATTATAGCATTTTTATCCATTTACATGATTATCGGCGCTATATTTCATTCATTTGTTCAGCCTTTAGTTGTGGTGTCTATTATTCCTTTCGCGCTGACGGGTGTTCTAATGGGGCTGATTATATCCGGAAAATCGCTAGGATTGATGGCATTGCTTGGATCTGTTGCGCTGACAGGCATTGTGGTCAACGACAGTATTATTATGGTTGACTTTATCAATAAGAATCGTCGGGAAAACGGCGGGCGCTGGGGATCTATTCTCAGATCAGGAACACTTCGTTTCCGACCGATTATGTTAACTTCGGTAACGACGATAGTCGGTTTGGCTCCATTGATTTTTAGCGGGGGACAGACCCAGATTCTTGCTCCTATGGCGATTTCGATCAGTTGGGGGCTTGCATTCGGAACCATATTGACGCTGCTTCTCATTCCATGCCTGATTGCGATAATTGATGACCTTAAAATAGCGATTACCGGTCAGTGGCGAATCACCATAGATGATCTTTAAGACAACAGCGCATCTTGTTTTAACTTCAAAATACTTGCAATATGACGATTTTTAATATATTATAATATTATGTAGAGTTGTATTTGTCTATGATTGTCGTGCTGGGTGAAAAGGAGACTTAAATGCCAGCGGTATCGGTAGTTATTCCTACTTATAATTCAGGGAAGTATCTTTTACAGACCCTGCAAAGTGTCCTTAATCAGACTTATAAGGATTTTGAAATACTCGTTATTGATGACGGATCAACCGATAATACCCAGCAGATTATTCAGAGCGTTATTCGTCAGCGTCCTGATAAAATTCGTTATATGTATCAGGAAAACAGCGGAGTCGGCGCCGCTCGCAACAATGGGATCCGACATGCCCGCGGCAAGTATATCGCATTCCTTGATGCGGATGATGTATGGCTTCCGCAAAAATTACAAGTTCAGATAGATTTTATACAACGAAATTCTGAATACGATTTTGTTTTTTCAGATGTGATTGCCATGGACGAAAACGGGCATAATGGCAAACGCATGATGCAGTTCAAAAAGCCCCGCTCCGGCTATATCTTCTATGACTTGCTTGAAGAAAACTTTATTTCGTTGCCCACATCTTTCGTGAAACGTGACTGTATTGAGAAAGTCGGCTATTTTTGTGAGGACCGCATTATTATGAGCGCTGAAGACCATCATTTCTGGCTGAAACTTGCTCTTTGTTCCAAAGGCGGATATATTGATCAGCCGCTTGCCTGTTATAGGATACGGAGTGACAGTATCAGCAGTAAAAAAGTTGATCATCGTAAAATTTGTCTTGAAGCCATAGGAAAAATTTCTGAGGAATACCCTGACGCATATGAAAGTGGAAAAAAACACTTTAAACGAAGGCGGGCCACCCTGTATTATGAGATAGGGTACATCTGTTACCGGCGCAATCGGTTTAAAGAAGCATTCCACTACATCGTGAGTTCATTGAATGAGGATTATTGTTTTAAGCCATCATATAAATTGTTTCTTGTGCTTCTTTTAATTCCCAAAAGTATTCTTCGCTATCGTAACACACGTATTCCTGATGAAGAGAAATGTTTACTTGAGCTGGCTGAATCTTCATCATGAAACATTAATGCATGGGAAAATTCAAATGAAAAAATTTTTGCGGACAGGTGGATATTGCCTTTGCTTGTTGGGAGTTGTTCTTTTAGTCATTAATTCGATAGGTTTAGTGAGATCTCTGCGTAATAAGGCCTTATATACTGAAACAAATACTCGTTTCCCAGACGATATAACAATTGACCTTGATGCTTTTCGTCACGAAATGAAAAGATCTGACGGCGAATCCGATCAGGAGTATTCTGTGCGTATAAATGAACTGGTACAGAAAGGAATATCCCATGTAATCTGGGAAACCGCTGATGAAAAGAAATACTATCTCCGTATTCCTCTCTGGGAAAATTATATACTATACGCAATGAGTTTTGTGCCGATTACGGATGAGTTCAAACGATATCATTTCTCTAATTACAAAAAGAGCATTGAGCGGGGTATCGGCGTATGTGGCGATGCGGCAGTGATTTTATCGGGGTTATTGGAGAACGCCGGTATAGATACAAACATCATCGCATTTGACGGTCATGTTATCAATGAGGTTGAAGTCGATGACGGGCTCTGGTGGGTTTTTGACCCTGATTTTGGGGTTGTTATGCCGTTTGATCTGGATGATATGATCGCGCATGAATACCAAATGGCGGCTGCATATCGGCAAAAAGGATATTCCGAATCTGAAATCGATGTTTTGAAAAAAATATATCTGTCTAAACCCGATGTATATATGAACGGGTATGATTTTGGCCCGACAAAATATCAGTTTGAGAAAATATCATATGTGATGATCTGGGTTATTCCGATTTTCTGTATATTTAGTGGTTTTGTAATATTAAAATGGGTATAATGATTTTTTGATTCTTATTGAAATATTTAACAAAAATTGAATCAAAGTAATTGAAAATTTTATAAAAAGGAGTATTCTTTTGGTAAAATCACTTATCCTCGGTTTAGAGACAACGTCTGCGAGGGGATCTGTTGCAGTGATTAGGGGAGAAGAAACAATTGAAGAGATCGAGCTTGGTCGGCAGTTACGGCATTCCAGCTTTATTATACCTGCTATTAACGATCTTTTAGAACAACATAATTTATCGCTTGCGCATATTGATTCGTTTGCTGTTGGTGTTGGGCCTGGTTCATTTACAGGTATCAGAGTGGGGATTGCAGTGGCAAAAGGATTATGTTTCAACCATAAATCCATCGTGACTTGCGGTATCCCGTCGATGATGAATATAGCTCTGAAGTGTCCAGGACATCCAGATCATGTTATGGTTGTGGTATATGCGCAGCGTGGCGAATTTTTCGCGCAGGAATTTCAAAGAAATTCACATGGTTTTTATAATTCTGGCACAGAATGCGCTATTAAAACACCAGCGTCTATTATATCGTCAGCCGATATTACTGGAGCAGTTGTTTGCGGTCCGGATATAAAACGTTTTATCGATGTAAGCGGAGTTAGAAAAAATGTTTTTGATGAGCCTGTGTATCCCACAGCACAACAGGCGGCATTGTGTGTATCAATGGTAACGGAAAGTAATGATTATAATTCGCTTAATCCTATTTATATCAGACGGAGCGAAGCGGAAACGAAAGGACCGAAAGAATACATTTTATGAGAACGGTATCTGTAGATCAGAGTCTTATTAAAGAGACAAAAACCAGTGATGTTCAGAATAGCGTCAAAAACTGGGTGACAATCGATCTGGATGCATTGCGTCATAATATACGGTGTTTGCGGTCGTCGTTATCTCTTGGGACTGAGATGCTTCTTATAGTGAAAGCTAATGCGTACGGGCATGGCGACAAAGAGATTGTGGGAACCGCTTTCCAGGAGGGAATTAGATATTTTGGCGTAGCAACCATACGCGAAGCGTTTGAGTTGCGGATGCAATACCCTCAGGTGCGTTTGGTTATTCTCGATGTGAATTTTCCTGAGGATGCTGATGTCATTGTTGAAAATGACCTCACTCCGATTATCTATACTGAGGAAATGGCATTTGCTCTTAATAACAGTGCCCGCCAGATGAATAAAATACTTTCGGTGCATGTGAAAATTGATACAGGCATGGGGCGTATTGGGTGCTGGCATGGAGACGCTCCTGATTTTATCAAGAAATTATTGCAGTACGATCATTTACGAATAGAGGGGTTATGTACTCATTTCGCGGCGGCGGAGAGCAATTATGAATTTTCAAGCACGCAGTGGAATGCATTCAAGCAAGTAGTCGACAATTTTAAGGAACACGGTATTACATTTCCTTTTTATCATTTAGCGAATTCCGCCGGCACTTTTTTCCTTGGGTTGCCCTATTTTAATATGGTGCGCATTGGTATTATGGCATATGGAATTATGCCGAGAGCTGAAATGAAAAAAATATTTGATCTTAAACCGGTAATGTCATGGTGGAGTAAAATTATTTTTGTGAAGCCTGTTGTTGCCGGTCGTCCAATCGGATATGGCGGTACCTATATCACTCCTCACGACACTTTTATAGCCACAATTCCAATAGGCTATGCTGATGGATACATGCGTGCCCTGTCTAATAAGGGTACTGTACTTATCAATGGCAAACGATACCCTGTTGTTGGCCGTATATCCATGGATCATATTATGGTTGATCTTGGGACAGATTCTGATATATCTGTCGGAAATGATGTTTTGTTGTTTGGCACGGATGGTAATTACGAACTGAGCTGTGGGGAAGTAGCCGCCTGTGCCAATACAATTCCTTATGAGCTTAGTTGCAATGCCGGCCGGCGCGGGCTCCGTTATTATTTCTACTGATTTCCCACTTTTTTGGAATATCTACATAAATCCTTATTGTTGTGAATTAATGCCTGAAAAATAAGTGTAAAAAAATATAAAGGGTTTTGTCCAAGTCTCCGAAAATAATCATTAGAGAAAATGGGCAATATATATAAGGATGGGACTCTTTATGAAGCAGGGTATAGATTTACGACATATTGATCCTCGCCTCAGAACTATGGACCGCTCGTTGCCTGGGGTTAGCAAACCTCAGAATGTTGCTGATGTCGTGGTTAAAAAACGTCTTGGTGAACAAATTATTTCACGTGTTGAAACATTACCTGCCTTACCAACAATAGTGACCCAGTTAATGCAGCTCATCGATGACGACCGATCAAGCGTGAAAAATCTTGAGACCTATTTGCGTCAGGACCAGGCGCTCACTGCGCGGCTTTTGAAAATAGTAAACTCATCTTTTTTCGGACTGCGGAATAAAATTAGTTCAATCCCTCAGGCGATTGTGATTATCGGGTATAATTCCTTGAAAAATTTGGTGTTGGCGGCATCAACAAGCAAACTGTTTCAGGGTTCTTGCCCTGCTTATGGTTATAAAGAAAATGGGTTGTGGCAGCATTCATTCATGTCTGCTGAGTGGGCGAAGAAAATTGGATTAAAATTGGGCTTTGATATCCAGAGCGCTGAAGAGATGTTTGTTGCGGGGTTGCTGCATGATGTCGGCAAGCTTATTTTAGCGAACTATGTCAACACCGATTGTAAAGAAATGATTAAGACTATTGTGGAGTCCCAAGGCAATATCATTGTAGCCGAGGAAACTACTTTTGGCCTCGATCACGCTCGAATAGGGAGTAAAGTTGCGCAAAAATGGAATTTTTCTAAGAAATTAGCGGCGATTATAGAGTTTCATCATCGTCCCAAAACCGCGTCTCTTTATGCTAAGGAGACTGCTCTCATTCATCTGGTGAATTATCTGCTTTCAGACGGGCACTATGGTATGTACGAAAATTTTCCATTAAAGAACGATTTATGCATTGATTCGGTTGGAATGCTGGGGGTAACCGACGAGATGATAGCGGATTTCCGTACTCAAATAAGCGAAAGCGCTGCAAAATGGGATGAAAGCGTATGTTTGGGATAAATGATAAAACGTATGATGCAAGTATTCTTGCGGCATCGCAGGAACTACATGCCTGCAATGATTTTTCACTGTTTTACACTAAATTGAGAGATATGCTTCGCGAACGGGCTAAATGCAAGCGGTTTTCCATACTGCTCTACAACAATCGTTTAAAGACATTTTCACTGGACTATTCTAATGCCTTTGATGACGCGTGGTATGCGGCAGTAGAGCATGATGGAGATGACAGTCTAATCCAGCGGTGCTTCTCCGAAGGTATCCCACAGTATTCAGTAGGACAGCCAGAGGCGGGTTCCGTGATAGTCAATGGACAGTCCGAGGCGGTTATAGGCTGTGAACCTCTTATCATCATGGATCAGATTTATGGGATATTGGCTTGCCATGAGACCGATGGCACGCTGGATACCATGTGGATGAACATCATCAGCAAAATTATTTCTACGGCACTGATAAATTTGCAGTTATATGAGCAAACCAACAATGAGGCGTCTGAAAATGCCGCTAAACTCTGGGCGATCAAGAGCGCAGGTGAACTTCTCAGCCATATGGAGCTTGATTCGCTGGTTGTGAAGATTATGGAGTTGGTTTTAAGCATTGTATCTGCTCAGGTAGGTTCTATTATGCTTGAGGAAAATGATCATCTGGTGACCCGTGTGGAATGGGGGCTTTCCGATGAGACCATTCGCTCCATAGCGCATTCGTCCGGTGTTCCGCTGGTTGAATATGTAAAACAGCAGAAACAACCATTTCTTATAGAACATCCTGATACTGATAAACGTGTTAATTGTTCAAAATTAAGTTCAAAAATGGATTCGCTGATTGTTTTCCCACTGTATACGAACGATCGTGTTCTTGGTGTGGTGAATATTGTAAATCCCCTTGGCGATGAAAAATTTTCCTCACGGGATATGGATCTTGTTATAACTATGACCAACCTTTTATCAATAAGCATTGAGAACGCGATGCTGTATAAAGAGGCATTGGAGCAGGAAAGAGTTCAGGAACAGCTTAATATCGCCCGAAAAATTCAACAGGACCTGATGCCGGTTGAAGCGCCGAAAATGAATGGGTTCTCGGTTGACGGCATTAACCTTATGTGTGATGAGACGGGCGGGGATTATTTTGACTATTTCTCTTCAAACCCTGAAAAATTCATGCACATTGTCGTGGGCGATGTGTCCGGGCATGGCATTGGATCCGCATTGGTAATGGCAAGCGCCCGCGCGCATATCCGCGCTTTTGCGAACAATATCGCGGATATCAGCCAGGCCATAGGCATTATCAACAATCTTATGATTCTCGATATGGAAAAGAACAACCAGTTTATGACGCTTTTTCTTATGACGCTTGATTACGAAATGAAAAAAATTCATTATATCAGCGCTGGCCACGAGATTGGTCTGATTTATCGCCCGGGAGAGGATATGATAATTGAACTGGAGTCAACCGGATTGCCTCTTGGACTGGTGGAAAATGCGAAATTTGAGGATCGGTATGCACAGCTTCAGGAAAACGATATTCTTTTCCTCTACACTGATGGAATAAAAGAAGCGATGAACTCAGGCGAGGAAATGTTTGGACTGGACCGTATCAAACAATGCCTGAAAAAATACTCAAAATTGCCGGTGGATAAAATCATGGCGGCAATAGTCAATGACGTTACTGCCTTTACCGGTAATGCACAACAGCAGGATGATTGGACTTTGGTTGTTCTTAAAATGAGCAAAGTCAAAAAAGAACGTAAAAAGAATGACGTGCCTGAAGAAAAACAATCCTGTAATTTCAGTACGGAAACAAAGGAGTATTTGGTGAAATTCATTGAAGATGAACCGGATATTGACGGAGTGGAAGTTTACCATAGAGTAATTAAAACTGATCTGCATGAAAAAGAGCATCTTTTGGACGATATTATCGCAGTAACACAAAATATGGTGGCGATAGATGAAGAATCATCTTTCGGCTTACGATTGTGCCTTGATGAAGCCTTAACCAATTGTGTACTGCATGGGAATAAACTTGACCCGTCGAAAAAGGTAACTTTCTCTCTGTACCAGAAAGAAAATACCCTGACATTTGTTGTTTTTGATGAAGGCGATGGATTCGACCCGTCACGGTTAAGAAACATTCAGGAACCCGCTCCATGGTTTAACGAAAATGGGCGCGGTGTATTTCTCATGAAAGAACTGATGGATGATGTGATCTATTTCAGGTCAGGCAGAGGTGTGTTAATTCAAAAAAATTACAATATAACGAGTCCTGTCACGGAGGAAACTAAAATGATAATCAGCAACCCGAATTGCATGGTTGAGGAAGTAAACGGTATTATTAAAGTATCGTTTAAAAATAACAAAATTTTGAATGAAAGCAATATTGAACGTATTCATCTTGATATATTGGAACTCATTGACAATAAGCCTGAAGTAAAACTGATTATTGACTTCAAAAATGTTCAGTATTTGTCCAGCAGTGTGTTAAGCAAGCTGGTATCCATTCATAAAAAAGCCGTCGCACAGGATGGCGTATTGTGCCTCTGTTCACTTGATCCGGTAATTCTCAAGATATTCGAGATCACCAAACTGACCAAATTGTTTACCATTCTTCCTGATATAGATCAGGCGATGGAAATAATTCAGAACTAAGCTGGTTTATAGCTGTCGATTCAATACGAATACAGACTCTCTGCGTGCATGGGGGCTCAAATAGCGTCAGCGCTGGAGTTGAACTATGCGTAGAGAAATGGTTTGACATCATTCCCTGAGATCAGATATAGTATTACCTTATTGTGTTTTCTGCAATTTGAATTCCAAACTCCAGAGTATAATAAATCATACGCATAATTGCCATATTACATTGATGTGGTGAATCATGTTTCACCGGAGTGCTGGAATAATTGAGTATCATAAAAGGGGGATACTATGGGGATGACCGGAGCGGAAGTTATCGTTGACGCTTTAATCAAGGAAGATGTGAAAGCTGTATTTGGCTACCCGGGTGGTGCTGTTATAGATATATTTGACTGTCTATACGATTCTCCAATTAATTTTTATCTTGTTCGGCACGAGCAGGCGGCGGCGCATGCGGCTGATGGATACGCAAAAGCGACCGGTAAACCGGGAGTGTGTCTGGCTACGTCCGGTCCCGGAGCAACAAATCTTGTTACTGGCATTGCAACTGCGAATATGGATTCTATACCGATGGTGGCTATTACAGGGCAAGTGCCTGCCGCTATGATTGGTAATGACGCTTTTCAGGAAGTCGATATTACCGGAATTACCCGCCCGATAACAAAGCATAATTATCTGGTGAAGGATGTTAATGACCTGCCTGTGATCATGAAAGAGGCATTTTATATAGCTTCCACAGGTCGCCCCGGCCCGGTGCTGATTGATGTGCCAAAAAATGTTCAACAGCAGAGAACTAACGTGACATATCCTGATTCTGTGAAAATTCGCGGATATCAGCCGACATATCAGGGGCATGCAAAACAGATCGAAAAAATTGCGGAAGCAATAAAGAAAGCGAAAAGACCATTAATTTACGCAGGCGGCGGTGTTTTGATATCCGGTGGTTCTGAAGAACTGCTTAAGCTGGTAGAAAAAACACGCATTCCCGTTACCACAACACTGATGGGGCTGGGGTGTTTTCCTGAGACACATCCTCTTTCGTTGAAAATGCTTGGTATGCATGGTTCCAAATACGCTAATTTCGCGGTGATGGAATGCGACCTTCTGATCTCCATCGGCGCCCGTTTTGATGACCGTATTACCGGAAAGATCAGCGAGTTCGCCCCGCATGCAAAAATTATCCATATTGATATCGACCCGTCAGCCATTAGTAAAAATGTAACAGTGCATGTTCCTGTGGTAGGCGATGCGAGACAGGTTCTTGCGGATTTAAATAAAATTGTGGAACAGGGTGATGTCCATGCGTGGGTGGACACTATTGCTGCATGGAAAAAGGAGCATCCGCTCTCGTATAGCGATGAAGGCGATATCATCAAACCGCAATATGTGGTGGAAAAAATATATGAGGTTACGCAAGGTGATGCTATTATCACAACTGAGGTTGGGCAGAATCAGATGTGGGCGGCTCAGTTTTATAAATACACCGTACCGCGCCAATTTCTTTCTTCAGGCGGATTGGGCACTATGGGGTATGGGTTCCCTGCGGCGATAGGCGCTCAGATCGCTTTTCCGCACAAAACCGTGTTTGACATAGCCGGTGACGGCAGTATTCAGATGAATATTCAGGAGCTGGCAACTGCTGTGACGTATAAATTGCCTGTAAACATAGCCATCTTAAATAATAATTATCTTGGTATGGTACGCCAGTGGCAGGAACTGTTTTATGGTAAGCGTTATTCAGGAACGTGCCTTGCACGCGACAAAACCTGTCCGAAAAAATGTGATGTTCCCGGAACACAATGCCCCACCGAAATTCCTGACTTTGTCAAGGTGGCGGAAGGGTATTCTGCTGTTGGTATGCGGATAACGAAAAAAGCTGATGTTGAACCGGCTCTGAGAGAAGCAATCAAAACAAAGAATGTGGTCGTTATGGATTTTGTTGTTTCCAGAGAGGAAAATGTTTTTCCGATGGTGCCGGCAAATGCCTCGCTTAAACAGATGATCAGCGGCATATCATAAATCGGTAGTGCAATAAATAGAGGAGGTAACCTCGTGCAACATACTTTATCTGTATTAGTAGAAAATAAATCCGGTGTACTGGCACGGGTAGCCGGGCTGTTTAGCGGCAGGGGATTCAATATCCAGAGCCTGACGGTTTGTCAGACGGAAGATGAAGCAATGTCACGAATGACGATTGTCGTAAACGGCGATGATGCTGTTTTGGAACAGGTTTCCAAACAGCTGAATAAACTGATAGACGTTATTAAGGTTCATGATTTACACCCGAACACTTTTGTGGAAACACAGCTTATTCTGGTTAATGTAAATTGCTCGTCAAAAGAACGGTCGGAAATATTGCAGATTGTTGACATATTTAATGGAAAAATTGTTGACGTAACGTCGAAATCCATTATCTTTGAAGCTACTGGTTCCGGTGAGAAAATCGAATCGCTGGTGAATTTGCTCAGTCCGTTTGGTATACGGGAAATGGCAAGAACAGGCAGTGTGGCGCTGCATAAAGGATTACAATAATAATCGGATAGATTACATATAACTGAGTATTTACATTTGAAAGGAGAAGTACTATGGCAACAATTTATTATGAGAAAGACGCTAATCTGAGCAATATTAAAAATAAGACCGTAGCTATTCTTGGATACGGAAGCCAGGGCCATGCCCATGCGCTGAACCTTAAAGACAGCGGGGTAAAGGTTATTGTATCTGAATTGCCCGGAACAAAAAATTATGAACTGGCAAAGAAAGACGGTTTCTCACCGGTGTCCGCTGAAGATGCTGTTAAACAAGCAGATGTTATCATGTTGCTGTTGCCTGACCAGATTCAGGCGGCGGTTTACAAATCATCCATAGAAAAGAATATTAAGCCGGGCAGTTATCTTGCATTCGCCCATGGTTTCAATATTCACTACGGACAGATTGTTCCACCTGAAAACGTCAATGTTTTCATGGTTGCGCCAAAAGGCCCGGGGCACATTGTTCGCCGTGAGTTTAAAGAAGGACATGGTGTTCCTTGTTTGATCGCGGTTCATCAGGATCCTTCTGGTAATACACATGAAGTCGGGCTTGCATATGCGCTCGGTATAGGCGGTGCACGTGCAGGTGTTATTGAAACAACATTCCCTGAAGAGACGGAAACTGATCTTTTTGGTGAACAAGTTGTACTGTGCGGTGGTCTTACAGCTTTGGTGCAGGCTGGTTTTGAAACATTGGTAGAGGCCGGATACCAGCCGGAAATCGCATACTTTGAATGTATGCATGAATTGAAACTTATCGTTGACCTCATGTATGAAAAAGGTATTGCCGGCATGAGATATTCAATCAGCGACACTGCTGAATATGGTGATTTGACTCGCGGCCCGCGCATTATAACTGAAGAAACTCGTATGGAGATGGAGGATATTCTTGCGGAAATTCAATCAGGTGAATTTGCCCGCGAGTGGCTGCTTGAAAACCAGGTGAACCGTCCTATGTTCAGCGCGCTTCGCAGATTCGGGCAGGAACACCTTATTGAGGAAGTTGGCAAAGAATTACGTGGAATGATGAAATGGATAGAAAAGAAAGACCTTAATTTCTAATTATAGGTCTAAAACGATAGGAAATTGGTATCATGAGTGACAAAATAATTATCTTCGATACAACATTACGTGATGGTGAACAAGCTCCCGGAGCAAGTTTAAATATTCGTGAAAAACTGGAAATTGCACGCCAGCTTGTACGCCTTAACGTTGATGTCATTGAAGCGGGTTTTCCGATTGCTTCACCCGGCGATTTTGAAGCCGTAAAAGCAGTTTCTCAGGAAATCAAAGGCCCTGTTATCGCAGGTCTTGCCCGATCACGGCAGGCAGATATTGATCGTGCCGCGGAAGCGTTGAAATATGCTGAGCGGGGGCGAATTCACGTGTTCCTTGCCACATCGAAGATACATATGCAATATAAGCTGAAAAAAGCCGAAGATGAGATTCTACATCTTGCGGTTGAAGCGGTTAAGTATGCGAAAAAACAGATTGATGATATCGAATTTTCTCCGGAAGACGCTTCTCGTACGGAACTGCCGTTCCTTGCTCGTGTGGTTGAGGCTGTTATTGATGCCGGCGCCAGAACCGTTAATATCCCTGATACAGTCGGATATGCCATACCGGATGATTTCGCATCAGCGATTGAATATCTGTACGCTCACGTTCCCAATATAGACAAAGCTGTTATCAGCGTTCACTGCCATAATGACCTTGGGTTAGCTACGGCTAATTCACTAGCCGCGGTGAAAGCTGGCGCTCGTCAGGTTGAATGTACAATAAATGGTATAGGTGAACGCGCGGGCAACTGCTCAATGGAAGAATTCGTAATGGCTCTTAAAACGCGAAAAGATTTCTTTGGCTCTCTGCATACGGATATCAATACCAAGCAAATACTTACTGCGAGCAAAATGGTTTCGCATCTGACAGGTTTCGTCGTTCAGCCGAATAAAGCGATTGTTGGTGACAATGCGTTTGCTCATGAGTCAGGCATTCATCAGGATGGTGTGTTGAAAGAACGCACCACCTATGAAATTATTGATCCTGAAGAGATAGGGTTGTCGGAAAGTAAACTGGTGCTGGGCAAACATTCCGGACGCCATGCTTTCAAGGACAGACTGGAACAACTTGGTTTTTCACTCGACAATGAAGAACTGGACCAAGCCTTTGAGCGTTTCAAAGAGTTAGCGGATAAAAAGAAGAGCGTATTTGACGAAGATCTTGAATCTATCGTGCAGGAGGCGTTTGCCCAAACGGTACCTCAGGTTTACCAGCTTGATTATATTCATATTTCGAGTGGAAATCGTAATATCCCGACCGCTACCGTGCGTCTTAAAAAAGAAGAAGTTATCTTTCAGGATGCCGCATGCGGAGACGGTCCGGTTGATGCGGCATATCAGGCTATTGAAAGAATAACCGGGATAAAACTTGAACTTGTTGATTACAGTTTACGTTCTGTATCGAAAGGTAAAGACGCTATCGGTGAAGTGGTACTAAAAGCCCGCTATGGAGATAAGGTCGTCATGGGCAAAGGCACCAGCACAGATATTATCGAAGCGAGCGCCCGCGCGTTTATTGACGCCATTAATAAGTTGGTGCGGGATTCTGTGGATAAAGGTTCTGACATAACTAAACAGGGGAATGTGTAGTGCCTGCTATTAACGGCAAAACAGCTTTATACGGGCTATTTGGTTTCCCCGTAGAGCATACTGCGTCACCGTTAATGCATAATGCCGCTTTTGAGGAACTAGGATTGAATGCGGCATACCTGCCGTTTCCGGTTAGCCCTGATAGATTAGGCGATGCGGTGAAGAGCCTGCGTGCTCTTGGGATACGCGGAGTCAACGTAACGATCCCTCATAAACAAACGGTAATTCCGTTTCTGGATGATTTGTCTACCGCCGCTCGTACTATTGGTGCTGTGAATACAATTGAAATTACACCGTCTGCGCTGATAGGTCATAATACTGACAGTATTGGTTTTATTCGCGCGTTAAAGGAAGAAGCCGGCTTCTCTGTTGAGGGGAAGCCGGTTTTTATAGCTGGATGCGGCGGCGCTGGATTCGCAATCGCAGTTCAGTGCGCCTTGTGCGGTGCGTCCTCTCTGACAGTAATGGATGTCGATCGGCAACGCGCCCATGCATTAAAGAATAAAATCGCCACGGTTTCAAGTACGAAAGTTTCGGTTGCTGATACATCAGACTTAGTGCCTGCCTGCGTGGCTCTTGCGGTGAACGCTACTCCGCTGGGTATGCACGAAACTGACCCTCTGCCATTTTCCATTGATGAGCTTTCTGATTCAGCTATTGTATATGATATTGTCTACAATGTGCCTCAAACAACACTCCTGAAGACTGCGCGAGATCGCAATATTAAGGCGTATGGCGGTTTGAGTATGCTTTTGTATCAGGGAGTTGAGGCATTTGAAATATGGACTGGAAAAACACCTCCTGTGAAAACAATGAATGCAGTATTACAGCAGGCGGTGTATGGAGTCCAAAAGTGACTCCCTCTGTCATTCTTGAAATAACGCTGACTGTGTTATTCGGTTTATCCATTGGCAGTTTCCTCAATGTTTGTATCTGCAGAATTCCTGAAGAGTTGTCTGTTGTAAAGCCGCCATCAAATTGCCCCAAATGCAATAACGAGATTGCGTGGTATGACAACATACCTGTGCTCAGTTATATATTGCTCAGGGGCAAATGCCGTCATTGTTCCACGAAGATATCAGTTCAGTATCCATTGATAGAATTGTTATTTGCGGTAATACTGCTTCATTTGTATTATCATTATTTTGATAGTGGGTACCGTTTGATCGCCGTCACTTATTTTGGCGCTTTTTCCGCGTGCCTTCTTACGGCGACTGTAATTGACCTGAAACATTATATTATTCCTGATGAGATTAACCTTGCTGGAATTATCATTGCATGTATCGGGGCAATGGTATATCCGAGGCTGGTTAATGAGGATTCAATCTGGGCGGGATTACTGCATTCCGCATTGGGTATCGGTGCGGGGTTTGCCAGCTTGAGATTGGTTGTCTATATTGGAGGAATTATTTTTCGTCGTGAGGCAATGGGACTTGGTGATCCCAAGTTTCTTGCGATGATAGGCGCTTTTATTGGTTTTAAAATGGCTTTGCTGGTTATATTTATTTCTTCTTTGCTTGGGGCTGTAGTAGGGAGTATTGTCATATACCTGTTTCGCTCGGATAAATCAAATACCGTCATACCCTATGGTCCGTTTCTTGCGGTGGCGGGGTATGTCGCCTTATTATATGGTAATGATCTCGTGCAGTGGTATATACGGCTGATTTCTTTTGAATAGGTGTTATTATGGGATGTTCACAGTGCGGCAACTGCTGTCGTTGGGGCGGTTATGTTCATCTTACCGATAAAGATATAAAAAGAATTACCTCGTTTCTGGAGATGGAAGAATACGATTTCATCCAGAAATATACCTGTCTGACTGATAACCGGAATGGATTAAGTATTATCGATGGCGATGTGCCGGGAACATGCGTTTTTCTTGAAAGCAACAACTGCCGTATATATTCAGCCCGTCCAAAACAGTGCAGGGAGTTCCCCTATACATGGAAAGTCGATGACATGACAGGATGTTCGTTTAATGCTCAGATCGAATAGGTTATTCAGTTGCTGAAGTTTCCTGTCCGGTCTTTTCGGTTGGAATCGCGTTGATGTACGGATACGGGTTCCACGGGTTACTGCATCCAGCCAGAGTAATGATAAGCATAAACGCGGCGATTACTGCGAAGATTCTCATGCGTTGTACTCACTTGTCTGATGGTTAAAGATTAAAAAAAGAAAATGGAGGATAGGGGAGTCGAACCCCTGGCCTCAACATTGCGAACGTTGCGCTCTCCCAACTGAGCTAATCCCCCATATGTGATTAATAATTTATTCAAAATCGTTGATTCTGTCAATTACCAATTTCGAAAAAAATTTATCCGGCAAGATGCTTGGACGCGAGCCGTTTCTTTTCAATTAGTAAAGAGCACCATACGCTGATTTCATATAACCCCAGCAACGGTAATGCGAGGAGTACTTGAGAGAGCACATCCGGTGGTGTGACCAGTGCCGCAAAAATAAAAATTATTACAATCACATAGCGCCTGTTGCGGGCGAGAAAAGAGTATGAAAGGATATTCAGAAACACAAGTGATATGACTACTAGCGGCAGTTCAAACATACAGCCGAAGACCAGCAGGAAACGAGTGACAAATTCGATGTAATATTCAAGAGTCCAGTCATTGACTACGCCGATCCATGATGCAAAGTTCCATAAGAACCGCAATGATATTGGAATAACCATAAAGTAACAAAAAACGATTCCTGCGGCAAACAACACAGCCCCGGCTGAAAATACCGGTATAAGCATTGTTTTTTCTTTGTTTGTCAGTGCGGGTAATATGAACTTGCCTATCAAGAACAGGTTAAGCGGCAGCGAGGCTATAACGCCTCCGGCAAATGCTGTTTTCATCGACATCATGAATGCGCCGACCGGCTGTAATGAGCGAAGCGCCGGCATGTGAGTATCCGTATCCATAAGGGATAAAGGGTGTATGAGAAAAGAAAACAGTCCTGGCGAAAAAGCAAAACATATGAGAGTTGTTATAACAACAGACATTACGCATAATAGTATTGTAGAACGCAGGTCTTCAAGATGTTCGATGAACGGCTTTGTAAGGGAATTATGGTGAATTTGCATATCCTGTTCAGATGAATCATATGTGCTCATTGACGGTGACTAACCTCTGGGTTTGGAGTCGTCCTGAGATTTGTCGTTACCGGATGAGTCATTTACATCTCTCATTGATTTTTTAAATTCTTTAATTCCTTCACCGAGAGAACGGGCTATTTCAGGTAATTTTTTTGCTCCGAACAATAGTAGAATAATGAGAAAAATGAGTAGAAATTCACTCCATCCGAGAGCTCCGAAAAGAGCTATTGGGGTCTGTGGCATGGACAATCCTCCTGTTTTTTATATTATATGCAATTGCCTGTCTGTTGTATACTATCAAATTTTTTATGGAGCGTACCGTATAAGATACCCTGATTGGTTACGGTGACTTCTCTAATATTTAAGTACTGCATGATAAACAGCAGTATATATGTTCCGGTACGCAACACCGATTCCCTTCCTTTGTCCATGTATTGGGCGAAACGGATTCCTATCTCTCTATCAGTTAGAGATCTAATTGATTCCATAAATGATAAGAGGGTATCGGCTGAGAGAATTTTGTTTTCAGTTTCTACTACGTTTACAGTTGAGTGAATGATCATTGCGAGCGTGGTCAATGTACCTCCGAAACAAAAACAGTGTATTGCAGGCGGGATTTTTTCCCGTAGTGAGCTGATAGTTACTTCTATATTTTCTTTTAGTTGATTAATTTCCAAATCCAGTGGCGGGTCATTATGGATATGAAC
>QZJZ01000021.1 GCA_003599815.1 Candidatus Auribacter fodinae | reverse complement strand
TGGTTGTAGCTTTGCCATGTGACCAGATAGTTGAACCCATTACTTGATACTGAGGGGTAAGATTGATCATTTGTAGTATAGGTGTTGACTCGGAGTTCTAAACCGATAGGGTTACCAATCACATCATAAAATTGACCGTATATTCCATGCCCACTTCCGTCTTGGTCGCGGCTTTGCCATATGACTAGATAATTTGTACCGTTACTTGATACTGAGGGATTGTATTGCCAATTTGTAGTATAAATATTGATTTGAAACTCTGATTCTATCGGATTTCCATCATTATCGAAAAAACGACCTAATATTTCAAATTCATCACCATCCGGTCCTTGGCTTTGCCATGTAATCAGATACCCCGAACCGTTACTGGATGTAGAAGGACAGTTTTGATTATATCGAGTATAATTATTGATCTGAAATTCATTGCTTAATAAGTTAATAATCTCATCACTATCAAACAAACCATCATTGTCTGTGTCTGCGTTTACAGGAGAAGTGCTATATCGATGAATTTCAACATAATCCAATATTTTATCAGCGTCAGTATCTTTACACAGTGGGTTGCTATTATAAACAAATACTTCTTCATAGTCAGTCAATAGATCTTTATCAGTATCCATACTTAATGGGTTCGTATTATAGAGTCTTACTTCATTAAAATCGCTTATCCCCTCATTATCCGTATCTGACTCTTTTGGTGAGGTTGAATAAATATGAACTTCTTCTCCATCTGTCAAACCATCATTATCCGTATCAGAATTGTTTGCCAAAATATTGTTTTTATACTCTTCACTATTAAGTAATCCATCGTTATCATTGTCATAGCTGGCATCATTAAATAGTGGCTTTAGCTCATGTTTTATTTCCCACCCATCAGGCATGCTATCATTATCCGTATCTGCTGTAATAGGACTTGTTCCGTAAAATATAGTTTCATAATAGTCTGTCAAAAGGTCTTGATCTGTATCTGGAACAAAAGGATTTGTTGAATAAATATGAACTTCTGCCCCATCTGTCAGACCATCATTATCTGTATCTGCTACTAAGGGATTGCTACCATAATAAGAGCAACCAGGGATTGATTTAATACATTTCTCATACTGAGCGCCATCTTTGTTTTTCGTGTTCGAAGCAACAAGGTAACCAGAGCCGTTACTCAGTACAGTCGGATTTATTGACCAACCTGTAGTATTGATATGGAATTCTAAACCCATCGGATTTCTGTGAATATCGTAAAATCGACCATATGTTCCATAATGCCCTTCTTCTTGTGGGCTTGTCCACGTCACCAGATAATTGAAACCATTACTTGATACTGAAGGATTGTCTTGCCAATTTGTAGTATAGGTATTTATCTGAAATTCTGAACCTATCAGACCGTCATTATCGATAAACTGACCATATATTCCATAACCATCCCCATCTTGCCTCCAGCTTTCCCATGTGACCAGATAATCCGAACCGTTACTCGATACTGAAATATCTCCTTGCGAATCCATAGTATAGGTGTTAATCTGGAATTGTGAACCAATCCTATTCCCATTCTTATCATAAAAGCACCCAGATACTCCATAATCATCTAAATCCTGCTCATTATTGTCATTGTTTTCCCACGTCACCAGATAATTGAAACCATTACTTGATACAGAGGGAAAATGTTGACTCCAAGGGGTATGAGTATTTATCTGAAACTCTGATCCTACTGGATTTCCGTCATTATCGTAAATTCGACCATATATTCCATACGCACTTCCGTCCTGCCCCCAGCTTTCCCAAACTACCAAATAGTTACTTTCTAAAGTGGATATAGAGGGGGTACCTTGATAATCTGTCGTATAAGCATTGACGCGAAATTCTGAGCCTAATGGAATTCCATCGTTATCGTAAAAACAAGCATAAAGATCATAGTCAGATTCATCTTGGTCATTTTTGTGTGCCCAAGTAACAAGATAATTAAAACCGTTACTTGATACAGAGGGGGCATATTGACTTACAGAAGTATAATTACTTATGAGAAATTCTGAGCCTAATGGTTTTCCGTCATTATCGTAAAATTGACCACATAGTTCGGCTATACCTTCATCACTCCAGTACCGCCTCCATGTCATGAAATAATTTCTGCCGTCACTTGATATAGAGGCATCAGACAGCCTACTTGGAGGATCAGTACTAATCCGAAATTCATCACCGATTAGAATAACCTCATCCCCATCCGATAACCCGTCGTTGTCGGTATCTGCGAGTAGAGGATTTGTGCCGTGCTGATATTCATAGAGGTTTTTTAAGCGGTCAGAGTCATTATCGAATTCCGCATCTGCATTGGAAAGAGGATTGAGGCTGTACTGCGTTTCCCAGTCGTCAGGCATGCCGTCGTTGTCGGAGTCTGTCTGCGCATGGAGCGATGAGGCGCACATCATAACGAAACATGACAGAAAAAAGCCCAAAATGTATTTTCTCATCAAGTTTATTTCCTCTTCAAAACATCTAAAATCGTAACTTAATGATTATATCACATTTTGGGCTGATCTGCAATTTAGTTTTTGTTTAAATTGATCTTAAATACGGCTTATATCTCCATAACCAAGCGTATATCAATGCTCTAGCAAGGATTAATAAAAAAGCCATTACGTTTATCTTTTAAGAGGAGCGTTATCGACTTGGTGATATCATCGTGTAACACAATCCAGCGGAGGTGATTGCCACAGCCCCTCCGGGGCTTCGCAATGACATTTTTTTCCACAAATTATGTAACTTTTACAGCAATGACATCCTCTCGTGACTTTTTCATCGCTCCCACTTATGCCTCTTCACTGATACTGATCGTTTTAGGCAATGCCTCGGCTTTTTTGCCCAAAGTCAGGGTCAGCACACCATTTCTGAGCGACGCTTTTGTGTTTTCCTGATCGACCGTATCGTCCAGAGTAAATTCGCGATGGTAATTGTTCCCTGCCCGCTCGGAAATAATACGCGCGCCCTGCGTTTTTTCCTCGCCCGCCTCAGCGTGTATTGTCAACACCGAGTTGGCGATTTCAATCTTCAGCTGATCGAGCGTCACTCCGGGCACTTCAGCGTATATGGCGTATTCCTTTTCGTTTTCCGTAACAGTTACCCGTGGGCGAACAAACCGTACATCTTTTTTGTCAAGAGTTTTCATCGTGTTATCCTCCTATATTATTCAACATTAATTTGTATCTGGCGCGGTTTAACTTCTTCAGCTTTCGGGCATACGATTTCCAGTACGCCGTTCTTGTACGATGCGGTTATGGCATCCGCCTTAACCAGTACCGGAAACTGAACAGCACGGTTTACCTTGCCGTACCGCCGTTCATTGCGGTGCACCACAAGGCCTCTCTTTTCCGGCATATTTCTTTCCGCCTGCACGTACAGGGTGTTTTCGTGTATGGTGACCGAGAAATCGTCTTTTTCGAAACCAGGCAGGTCAAGTATGACCCGGTAATCAGCCTCGCTTTCGTACACATCCACAGCCGGAGTCCACTTACTGCTGAACTGATGCTCATCCTGATCCGCCAGCCCTCTGTTCATCAGCCTGTTAAATTCGTTGTGCATGCTCAGTAAATCGTTTAGTGGGTTGAATAGCAGTCTCATGATATCATCTCCTTTTTTTATGTTGGACATCGTTCACGCCACATTACATAAACAGATGCTATGCCAGAGATTTTTCTATCCTGCTAACTTATTGATATAAAGATTGATAAGAAAATTAAGCAAAATGATTTCGTGGTTTTATTGTGTCAATATGTCTCAGAAGAATGTAATCGTATGACACAGAATATGTGTTGATTAATGAAGGCGGCAGTTGTCGATCAGGCGGGTTTTCCCGATAAATACCGCCAGAAGAATACGGTCGCCTGCGGATAGTTCCTGTTTTGGTTCGAGCGTCGACCCGTCGGCACAGGCGATATAATCTATTCGGGCGGAAGCCGCTGATTTGATAATATCGGTCATTGTTTCAGCCAGTATTTTCGATGATTTTATCCCTTTAGAGAACTGCTGCTGCGCATGGTCAAGCGCTTTTTTGAGAACCAGCGCCTCAGCACGTTCCGACGGTGAAAGATATACGTTGCGCGAACTCATGGCTAGCCCATCGTCTTCCCTGACTATCGGGCAGGTCACTATGTCGGTCGGGATATGCAGGTCGGATACCATTTTGCGGATAATGAGCGCCTGCTGTATGTCTTTTGCGCCGAAATACGCCCTGTCAGGCAATGTGCAGTTGAACAGTTTCAGCACAATGGTGGTTACGCCCCTGAAATGAGTTTTTCTGCTCGCACCGCACCATCGTGCGGATATTTCCTCTTCGGTAACGTATGTGGAATAGCCTTCGGGGTAAAGTGTTTCGTTAGACGGGTAGAAGATCAGGTCAACGCCTGCTTCTTCAGCAAGCTGTGAGTCGCGGTCGAAGTCTCTGGGGTACGCCGCAAGGTCTTCTGTCGGGGCGAACTGCAAGGGGTTGACATATATGCTGAGTATGACAAAATCGTTATCCTGACGCGCGGCTTTGAGCAGGCTTATATGCCCGTCGTGGAGGTATCCCATAGTCGGCACAAATCCGATGGACGTACCCTGCTTTTTCAGTACCTGAACATGCTGTTGTAATTCAAGCGGGTTGGTGAAAACGAGCATGGCTTAGTAACTGTGTTCCTTTCCCGGAAACGATCCGTTTTTAACTTCGTCCTTATAGCGGGTTATGGCGTCGGACGCCTGATCGTAACAGTTGGTGTACATTTTCAGGAAACGGGGTTTTATGCGTTTATATAATCCGATCATGTCGTAAGTCACAAGTATCTGCCCGTCGCAGTCCTTGCCGGCTCCGATACCGATAGTCGGCACGTCAAGAGCCTTTGTGATGTCGTGTGCCAGCGAGGCTGGGATACATTCCAGCACCAGCGCGAATATGCCCGCGTCCTGAAGCGTTTTGGCGTCTGCGATAAGTTTCAGGGCGGCTTGCTCATTTGTGCCCTGAATAAAGTATCCGCCGGTAGATAAGATATCCTGCGGAGTGAGCCCTATATGCCCCATGACCGGAATACCGGCATTAACGAGTTTTTTTACGGTAGGGGCTATATCTGCCCCGCCTTCCAGTTTAACTGCCTCAGCGCACCCTTTTTGGATGAGCGCGCCCGCGTTGCGGATAGCATCCTCGTCCGATACATGATAGGTCAGGAACGGCATATCGCTGACCAGCAGGGCGTTTTTGTTGCCGCGAGCCACGCACCGGGTGTGATAGATCATATCGTCCAGAGTAACGGAGAGGGTGTTGTCTTTACCCTGAAACACCATTCCCAGCGAGTCGCCTACCAGAATAATGTCTATCCCTGTGTCAGAAAGCAATGTTGAGGTAAGAAAATCGCAGGCGGTAAGAGCGGCTATTTTATCGCCTGATTTTTTCATATCGCGCAGTTTTTTTACTGTAATTTTCGCACTGCTCATTGAACTGATGCCTCCTAAATTTTAGTGACGGTAAACCTCGATGCGTCAATGTCAGCCAGCATTTGCGACGGCGTTTTTTTCAGTACAGGGTGCACCATGTTCGGCGCAATTTCCCGCATTGGAATAAGTACGAACGGCCTGTCCTGTATACGCGGATGCGGGATCGTCAGCCGGTCTGTGTTAATTACGTCATCACCGTAATACAGGATATCTATGTCGATCGTGCGGTCACGATACTCTCCTGATTCGTCGCGTGTCCTGCCGAGCTCCTGTTCAACACTTTGCAGAAGGCAGAGCAATTCTTCAGGCGAAAACCGGGTCTGCGCAAGAATGACCTGATTCACAAACGGCGAACTGCTCTCCATATCCTGCGGGGATGTCTCATAGAATGAAGAAAACTGGTCCAGCACAAGGTTATGGTGCACGTGCAGGCGTAACGCCGCGGCGCATAAGGTGGATACTCTCGGCTCAATATTCGAGCCAAGCGAAAACAGTACAGTCACAGGTCTTATTGCGGGTACCCTTTATAAAACTGATTTGATGCGGTCGATAGCTTCCTGTAAACGCGGTTCCGGCACAGTCAGCGCGGCGCGGATATATCCTTCGCCGTATTTACCGAACCCGTTGCCCGGAGTCAGCACCAGCGCCGCTTCCTCAAGCAGTCTTTTCGCCAGTTCCGCAGACGAAAATTTTCCCGGATTTTTTATCCATATATAGAAAGTCGCTTTGACCATATCGCATTCAAGCCCGATATCTTTCAGCCCTTTGACAAACATTGTCCTTCTGCGTTCGAATACATTGTATATATTTTTAGCCGGAGCGAGCCCTTCGGTCAGAGCAGTAATGCCCGCTTCCTGAATTGCCTGAAACGCGCCGGAATCAATGTTCGATTTGACTTTCGCAAGCGCGGCGACGATCTGCGGGTTGCCGAACGCGAATCCGATACGCCATCCGGTCATGCAGAAAGTCTTGGATAAAGAATGAAACTCGATTCCCACTTCGCGCGCGCCCGGCGTTTCCAGAAAACTGGGCGCTTTGTAGCCGTCAAAACAGACTTCCGAATAGGCGGCGTCGTGACAGACGATGATATTATATTTTTTAGCGAACGCCACAACGTCTGCGAAAAATTCAGGCGTAGCCAGCGCGGCAGTCGGGTTGTTCGGGTAATTCAGGAACATGATTTTCGCTTTATTGGCGATATCAGCGGGTATGGCGTTGAGATCAGGCAGGAACTTGTTCTGCGCCAACAGCGGCATGAGATACGGTATACCGCCGGCAAACAAAGTGCCTGAAGTGTAAGGCGGGTATCCCGGATTGGGCACCAGCACGTAATCGCCCGGATTAATGTACGCCAGCGGCATGTTCGCGATACCTTCCTTAGAGCCGATCAATGACACAACCTCAGTTGCCGGGTCTAAACTGATCCCGAACCGGTTTTTCGCCCAGTTCGCCACAGCAGTACGGAACGACAACATGCCTGATGTGGACGGGTAACGGTGATGCTGAGGATTTTCTACAGCTTTCTGCAACGCTTTTATGATAACTGACGGTGTCGGTATATCAGGGTCGCCGATACCGAGGTCGATTACGTCTTTGCCTTTGGCGATAATTTCGTTTTTCAAACGGTCTATTTCAACGAACAGGTACGGCGGCAACTGTTTAATGCGGTCAGACACTTCAAATGCGATGGTCATACTTCCTCCATGATACTATTATCGTAAATGCAGAACATCCTGCATATCATACATGCCGGGGCTTGCCTTGACCGCGAACCGGGCGGCGCGCAGTGAACCCAGCGCGAAAGTCTCTCTGGACTGTGCTTTATGAGTTAACTCTATGCGTTCACCGAGATTGGCAAACGAAACGGTATGCTCGCCGACAACGTTGCCGAGCCGGACGGCATGCACGCCGATATCGCCTTTGCCTCGTTCGCCGACGATGCCTTTTCGCCCGTACACACCTTTATCCTCAAGCGATACGGCGCGTGCTTTGGCTATAATCTCAGCGAGGCGGGCGGCAGTGCCGCTCGGTGAATCTTTCTTGAACCGGTGGTGCAGTTCGACGATTTCGCAGTCATAATCGTCATCAAGAACCGATGCCACGATATCAGCCAGTTTGAATAACAGGTTCACGCCCACACTCATGTTTGGCGCGAGCACAATGGCGATTTTCCCGGTATATTTAATGATTTCGTCAAGCTGGTCAGGCGTAAACCCCGTGGTGCCGATAACAATCACTTTTCCCGCCGCATGACAGGTTTGCGCGTTGGATAACGACGATTCCGGCGTGGTAAAATCAATAACCACGTCAGCGGCGTTAATCACCTGTTTCAGAGAATCCGTGATCTGAACATCGAGCGAAATTTCCGGGTTGATATCGCGCAATTTCGTGCCTGTTAAAGGGTGCCCTTTATATTCAACCGCACCGACAACCTGAAACGATTCTTTGTCTTTTACGGCATGAGCCAGAATATGCTGTCCCATACGCCCCGCGGCGCCGCACACAGCAAGCTTAATCATAGTTCCTCCTGTTGGTTATGCTGTGCAGTTCAGTTTTTCCGCCAGTTCAGGGTAATCACTGAGAACCTGCAATAATTTCTTTTTGTTCGCGTCGCTGATAAAGGTCAGCGGCAGGCGTATTTCCGGTTTTATCATGCCCATCATTGCCAGCGATGATTTGACCGGTATCGGGTTGGTTTCTATAAACATATTTTTGAAGATCGGGTACAGTTCGTAATGGATTTTTTTCGCTGTTTTCCAGTCGCCTTTGAGCCCGGCGTTCACCAGCGCCGACATTCTGCCGGGCAGGACATTCGCCGCTACGGATATAACGCCTTTGCCGCCGACAGACATCATAGGCAGAACCAGAGAATCGTCACCGGATAAAACGGTTATGCCGCACCGGGAAAGTATCTGAGATACCTGATCGAGCGAGCCGCTGGCTTCTTTGATCGCCACGATGTTCGGTATCTGAGCGAGCCGCTCAACCGTTTCAGGAGCGATATTCACGCCTGTACGGCCCGGTACGTTGTACAGCACGATAGGTATATCAACTTCTTCAGCGACTGTTTTAAAATGAGAGTACAGCCCGTCCTGTGTCGGTTTATTGTAATAGGGAGTGATGAGCAGTACCGCGTCCGCGCCGGCTTCTTTGGCGTGACGGGTCAGCATCAGGGTTTCAGACGTGCTGTTCGATCCGGCCCCGGCTATAACCGGAACGCGTCCTTTGCATTCCTCAATAGCGATATCCACCACACGGTTATGCTCTTCGTACGATAAAGTCGGTGATTCGCCGGTGGTTCCACATGGAACAATACCGTGCGTGCCGTTTTTTATCTGTTCACGAATAAGTTCGCGCAGAGCCTGTTCATCCAGTTTATTGTCGGAAAACGGGGTTACTATCGCCACAAATGATCCTTGAAACATCGCCTTAATCCTCCTCACTCAATCCACAATTATATTTCAACCGTACCAGTAAAAACCGTTTCAGCAGGGCCGGTCATGAAAACAGGGCCCTCTTCAAGCCATTCTATCTGTAACGTACCTCCAGGCAGATGCACGGTAACGTTCCTGCCTGTTTTGTTATTCAATACCGCGGCGACCGCAGATGCGCACGCGCCGGTACCGCACGCCAGAGTTATGCCTGACCCGCGTTCCCATACCTTAACCATGATTTCATCCTCACCCGTAACCGTGACAAATTCCACGTTCGTACGGTTGGGAAATACGATATGGTTTTCTATATCCGGCCCGATGGTTTTCAGGTCGATCCTGCCGGGGTCGTCCACAAAAATAACGCAGTGCGGGTTGCCCATGGATACCGCCGTGATATTAAATGACACTGACCCGATGTTAATAGGGCGCTGTATCACTGACTCTCCATCCATCAAAACCGGAATCTTGTCAGGATGAAGCACAGGCCTGCCCATATTAACCGTAACGTTGCCGTTCACCAGTTCAGGATACATTATGCCGGCCAATGTTTCAATGGCAAAGGTTGTTTTTGCGCTCAATTTCATGTCGTGAATGAATTTTGCCACACAGCGTATGCCGTTGCCGCACATTTCCACTTCACTGCCGTCAGCATTATAAATGCGCATGGTAAAATCAGCTTTATCTGATGTATTGACAATAAGAAGCTGGTCTGCGCCGATTCCGAAATGGCGGTCACAATATTTTTTTGCAAACGCAACCGGCTCGGAGAGTTTTGTTTTAAGCCCGTCAATGACAATAAAGTCGTTGCCCAGCCCATGCATTTTGGTAAATGGAACTATCACAGCATATACTCCTTGTTATGCAATGATTCCTGCTTGATCAGGTCTTCCCATGTTTCCCTGCGCCTGATGACCTGATACGATGAGTTTGAAACCAGCACTTCCGCAGGGCGAACACGTGAATTATAGTTTGAAGACATGGAAAACCCGTATGCGCCGGCGCTCATCAGCGCGAGGTATTCGCCTTCTGCCGGAACAGGGAGCTCACGGTCTGCGGCAAAAAAGTCGCCGGATTCGCAGACCGGCCCGACTATATCCACAGAAGAAGTTTTACGCCCGTTATGTTTGTTCACCAGCTTGATTTCGTGGTATGCCTGGTACAACGACGGGCGCATCAGGTCGTTCATGGCGGCGTCGACTATCACGAAAGTCTTGTCGCCGCTTCGTTTGACGTATTCCACCTTTGTTGCCAGTATCCCGGAATTTCCGGCGATGTAGCGTCCGGGCTCTATAATCAAAGTCAGCCCGAGATTTTTTACTTTTGGTACGACAACCGCCGCAAATTCAGCCGGAGTCATCGGTACTTCGTCTTTATACACGATGCCTATCCCGCCGCCGATATCTAGGTATTCCAGCGGAATGTCATTGGCTTTCAGTTCATTGACGAGAGGCACCATTTTATCCAGCGCTTGCGCATATGGTTCCGGAGTAAGGATCTGTGACCCGATATGCATCTGTATGCCCACAGGGTCGATGGCAGTCAGCATCATTGCCCAGTCGTACGCCGCTTTTGCCCGTTCTATATCAAGCCCGAACTTATTTTCTTTTTTTCCGGTGCTGATATACCGGTGGGTTTTCGGGTCAACATTCGGGTTAACGCGTATCGCTACCCGAGCGCGGACTTTCATATGTTCCGCAAGGCTGTTGATGCGTTCAAGTTCCTGTTCAGACTCAACGGTAAACATTTTGATGCCGTTGTTCAGCGCGTAAATTATTTCCTTTTCCGTTTTTCCCACGCCCGCGAACACCACGTTTGAGGCGTTGCCGACAGAACGGACAATACGAAACAGCTCACCTCCCGACACAATGTCAAACCCCGCGCCGGCAGACGCGAGCAGTTTCAGGATATACATGTTCGAGTTGCTTTTTACCGAATAACAAATCAGGTGCGGTACATCTTTAAACGCGCTGTCCAGTTCGGTGAAATTATCTAAAAACGATTTTTTGCTGTATATGTAAAGAGGCGTCCCTTCGACCCGCGCAAGGTCTTCAACAGCCATGTCCTCGCAATAAAGCTTATTGTTTTTCATCGCAAATACAGACATTTATTCTACCTCCATGACAGATTCCCAGTACGTTAGTTGACGTTCAATCTCAGACGGTGCAGTGCTCCCAGCAGACTTTTTTCTCTGTATTGATTTTTCCAATATTACTATATCTTCAATCCCGCTGTCAAAATGCGGTGAAAACGTCTTCCATTCATCAAGCGATAAGTCCTGAAACGTCTTTTTGTTTTTTTCACAATACGCGACGATTTTTCCGGTGATTTCATGACAGCTCCTGAACGGAATGCCTTTCATCACAAGGTAATCCGCTATTTCCGTCGCAAGAATGAACGCCGTGTCTGCCATGCTGTATAACCGGCTGGTATTGAAAACAATTCGATCCAACATACCGGTGCACACGGACAAAATCCCGCGCACGGTATCCACCGTATCGAACAGTGGTTCCTTATCTTCCTGCAGGTCGCGGTTATATGTCAGCGGCAGTCCCTTCATGAGGGTCAGCAGGCTGATCAGATTTCCGTACAGACGCCCTGTCTTTCCGCGTACCAGTTCGGCCATGTCAGGATTCTTTTTCTGCGGCATGATACTGCTCCCTGTGCAGTACGCGTCAGGAAGCGACACAAACGCGAATTCAGGCGATGTCCATAAAACCAGTTCCTCGCCAAGCCGTGAGAGATGCATTCCCAATATTGCTGAAACGGACAAAAACTCGGCTATGAAATCCCTGTCAGAGACAGCGTCTATACTGTTTTGCGATACGGAACTGAACCCGAGAATATTCGCAGTGTACTCACGGTCAATCGGAATCGGCGTTCCCGCGAAAGCGCATGACCCGAGGGGCATAACATCAATGCGCGTTCTGCATTCGGCATACCGCTGTTTGTCGCGTTCAAGCATATTCACATACGCCAGCAGATGATGCGCAACCAGCACCGGCTGAGCGTGCTGTAAATGAGTAAAACCGGGCATGACAGCGTTCTTATACTCACAGGCTTTTTTCACAAAAGCACGCTGAAGCGCGAATATCATTTTGATAATCTCATCCGTCTGCTTGCGCAGGTAAAGGCGCACATCCGTAGCAACCTGATCGTTTCTGCTCCGGGCGGTATGCAGTTTTTCGCCCGGCGCGCCGATCAGTTCAGTGAGCCGCGCTTCAATATTCATGTGAATGTCTTCACGGTCGGTACGAAACTCAAAAGAGCCGGACTCGATCTCTTCACGGATCTGCATGAGCCCTGCCGTAATGCGTTCGCATTCCTCAACATTCAGGATACCGATTTTCTGAAGCATTTTCGCGTGGGCAATGCTTCCGGCAATGTCCTGTTCGTATAACCGCTGGTCATACTGTATTGACGCGGAAAACAGTTCAGCATCGTGAGCTGTGGTTTCGGCAAACCTGCCGCCCCACAATTTTTTGTTTTTATTCACCTAATGCTCTCCCCAGCATTGATTTAATACGTAACCTGAGCGCCTGAAGCTTAATGAATCCTTCGGCGTCTTTCTGGTTATAAACCGAGTCTTTTTCAAATGTGGCGAAACTTTCGCTGTACAAACTGTTCGGCGACTTCCTGCCCTGTACGGTCACGTTGCCTTTATACAGTTTAACCCTGATTGTACCGCTAACGTCTTTCTGCGATTCCTTGACCATCGCCATGCACATATCCATTTCGGGCGAATACCAGAACCCGTTGTACATCAGGCGCGCAATGTAGGGTATCATGGAATCGCGCATATGCATTACTTCACGATCCATGGTGATCGATTCCATAGCGCGGTGAGCGATATGCAGTATCGTTCCGCCCGGAGTTTCGTATACGCCGCGCGATTTCATGCCGACGAACCGGTTTTCCACGATATCGACCCTGCCGATACCGTGTTTCCCGCCGAGGCGGTTCACTTCAACCATCAGGTCAACAGGTGACAACCGTTTGCCGTTGACCCCAACCGGAATACCTTTTTCGTACTCGATTTCCACTATTTCCGCTTTGTCAGGCGCTTTTTCAGGAGAAACGCTGAGCAGGAACATATCTTCCGGCGGCGCGTTCCACGGGTCTTCAAGAATACCGCCTTCAAAACTAATATGGAAAAGGTTGCGGTCGGAACTGTACGGTTTTTTCTGCGTAACCGGAATCGGAATACCGTGTTTTGTCGCGTAATTTATAAGATCCGTTCTGGATTTAAAATCCCATTCCCGCCATGGCGCGATTACCTTAATACTCGGTTCGAGAGCGTAGAAAGTCAGTTCAAACCGAACCTGATCGTTGCCTTTGCCTGTCGCTCCGTGCGATACGGCGACAGCGCCTTCCTTGCGCGCGATTTCGATCTGTTTTTTCGCGATCAGCGGACGGGCTATGGACGTGCCGAGCATATATGTGCCTTCATATATGGCATTTGCCTGAATCGCCGGGAAGATGAAATCCCGGACAAACTCTTCACGCAAATCCTCGATATAAACCGCGCTCGCGCCTGTTGCCAGCGCTTTGTCATGAACAGGATCAAGCTCTTCGCCTTGTCCGAGGTCAGCGGCAAACGCTACGACATCGTACCCTTTTTCTACTTTTAGCCATTTCAGAATAATTGATGTATCCAGTCCGCCCGAATAGGCGAGAACAACTTTTTCCGCCATTGAAAACCCCTTTATATAACTAAATTTTGTTTTTGCAGTAACGATATCATGATTGCTTTTTGAATATGGAGCCTGTTTTCCGCCTGATCAAATACCACGGAATGCGGGCCGTCCATTACCTCTGATGTAATCTCCTCGCCGCGATGAGCGGGCAGGCAGTGCATTACCAGAACGTTGGGAGCGGCTTTTTTCACCAGCGCGCTGTTAATCTGGTACGGCTGAAAAATCGATTTCCGTTCGCTCGTTTCCGATTCCTGCCCCATGCTGACCCATACGTCGGTATATAGCGCGTCAGCTCTGTCAGCGGCTTCTTCCACTGCACAGGTGACGGTTAGCGTACCGCCGTTTTGTTTCATTATTGCTTTTGTTTCATTAACGATTTTTTCGTCCGGTTCGTAACCCTCGGGGCACGCCACAACAAAAGAAGCGCCGGTTTTCGCGGCCAACAGCATCAGCGAATGGCACACATTGTTCCCATCGCCGATAAACGCCATTTTGATCCCTTTAAGATTCTTGCGGTGCTCGTATACCGTAAAGAAGTCAGCGAGCGCCTGACATGGATGCTCAATGTCGGACAAGGCGTTGATGACCGGAACAGAGCAGTTTTCCGCCAGTTCGGTTATAGTGCTGTGCAGAAACGTACGCGCCATGACAATGGATACCCATCGTTCAAGGTTGCGCGCCACATCGGCGACAGATTCTCTCTGCCCGAGTTTTATATCCGACGGCTGGAGGTACAGCGCATGCCCTCCGAGCTGAGTCATCCCGACCTCAAACGTAGCGCGTGTACGCAGAGACGGTTTCTCAAATATCATAGCCAGTGTCTGATGATGCAGGACAGGCTGAAAGGGATTTTTTTTCAGCTTCTCGGTCAGAACAAACAGTGCGTTGATCTGATCAGGAGTCATGTCGTTTATTGAGAGTAGATCTTTTTTCATTATTTCGTTCCTTCCGTACGTAACACGTCTTCAAAGACGTCAAGGCCGCTGGCCAGTTCTTGTTCCGTAATATTCAGTGCCGGCAGGAGGCGAATCGTGTTTTCGCCGATGGTATTGATAAGGACGTTTCGTTTCGTGCACGCCTGTTTTACCGCTGTTGTCGACAGTGTAAGGTCAATACCGATCATGAGCCCCTGAATCCGTATGCCGGTAATTGCTCCGGTAGATTTGCTGACGGCGTTAAGCCTCTGACGGACATACAGTGACTGTTTCCTGACGTTATCCAGTATATTTTCTTTTTCAAACACGTCCATTACCGCTAAAGCGGCACGGCATACCAGCGGGTTGCCGCCATAGGTGGACGCGTGAGTGCCGGGCGGAAGCATATCTTTCAGGTGCGGAGCAACCATCATGGCGCCGATAGGAAACCCTCCGCCGAGCGCTTTGGCGAGCGTCACCACATCAGGATTTAGCCCTGCTGTCTGGTAGCCGAAATAGTTGCCTGTGCGCCCCATGCCTGTCTGTACTTCGTCCAGCATTAACAGAATGTTATGTTTGTTGCAGAATGCCTGTATCTCTTTAAAAAAGTCATCGGAAGCGATATTTATACCGCCTTCACCCTGAACAGGCTCAAACAGAATGGCGCAGGTTTTGGCTGTCACTGTTTTCCTGACAGATTCCATATCGCCGAACTGAGCGTACTTGAATCCTTCGGGCAACGGTTCGAATCCCTGCTGGTATTTCGGCTGTCCAGTGGCTGTGATTGCCGCGAGTGTCCTGCCGTGAAACGATTTTAAAAATGTGATGATCTCGTACCTGCCAGTCCGGTTGCCGAAACGGCGGGCCAGTTTAATCGCGCCTTCGTTTGCCTCAGCCCCGCTGTTGGCAAAAAAAGTGTAGCCGTGAAGGCCCGCATCGGCGAGCCGTTTCGCGAGTTCAGCCTGCCACGGGTTGTAATAGTTGTTCGGCACATGAATCAGCTCGTGCAGTTGTCGAGTAACCTGTTCTACAACATAGGGATGACAGTGCCCAAGACACCCTGTGCCCCATCCGGGGTAGAGGTCAAGGTACCTGTTGCCGTCGCTGTCGAAAAGGTATGAGCCTTCGCCCCTGACGAAAGTCAGGCCTTCACGCCCGTATGTAGGCAGTACGTACGATTCATATAATGAAGCTGTTGATGATACTGTTTTCATTAGTCTTCGCTTCCGGAGTTTATTTGTACGATTTCAGTTCCAATACCGCGATCCGTGAATATTTCCAGCAGTAATGTATGCGGAAGCCGCCCGTCAATAATATGCGTTTTGTGTACGCCGCTGGTCACAGACCGTATTCCAGCCATGACTTTCGGTATCATTCCGCCGGTAATCACTTTTTTGTCTATCAGACTGCTGACCAGCGAGATATCAAGATGAGATATGAGCGACGACTTATCGGAGGCGTCTTTCATGATACCCGGCACGTCAGTAAGAAAAACCAGTTTTTCCGCTCCGAGAGCACGCGCAATTTCGCCTGCGGCGAGGTCGGCGTTAATATTGTATGTATGCCCGTCAGCGCCAAAAGCAAGCGGCGCGATAACGGGTATTTTTCCGCTGTGCAGTACGCTTATAACCGGATGCGCGTATATCTGTTTAACGTCTCCGACATAGCCGAGGTCAACGTCCTGGTCCGGCGCGGGCAGGGTATGTTTGCTCGCGTTGATTATTTTATGAACGCGCCCTGACAACCCTTCCGCTTTGCCGCCGAGTTCTTCGATCATCTGCACTATCTGAGGATTGATTTCGCCGTAAAGAACATTTTCGACTGTATTGATAGTCTCTTCGTCTGTGACGCGAAACCCCTGCACGAACCGCGGTGTTTTGCCCAGTTCTTTCATCGCTTCGCTGATCCGGTTTCCGCCTCCGTGAACTACGATCGGCTTAATGCCTACGGAATAGAGAAAAACGATATCCTTGAGCACGTTGCGCATACAGTTCTCATCGGTCATGGCGCTCCCGCCAAACTTGATTAGCGTAATTTTATCCTTGAACGCCTGAATGTAGGGTAACGCTTCGATCAAAATGCCGGCTTTTTCTATAATCTTCTGCATCTTTTGTCATCCTCACAGGTTTATATCAATATAGGCATGAGAAATATCGCAGGTCAGGCAGGTATCTTTGCCGGGTCCGAGATGCAGGTCAACTGTAATGACAAAAGTCTGCTGTTTCCATACCTGACGGGCGTCATTTTTATTTCCAGCGATTTCCACACCACGCGCAACCATAGGTACGTCACCGATAAAAACATCTATTTTGTCAGGGTCAACCTCGATGCCTGCTCTGCCGAGAGCCGCCATGATACGGCCCCAGTTGGCATCGGGGCCACTAAACGCGACTTTGAGCAGGAGCGAGTTTGCCACGCAGTGCGACGCTTTGCGCGCGGAAGCGTTGTCGACTGCGCCGGTTACGGTAACCTGTATCAGTTTGGTCGCGCCTTCGCCGTCTCTGACAATTTGTTCAGCAAGGCTGTAGCATACGCCCTGCAGAGCCTGCCTGAACATTTCAGCTCCTTCCGATCCAGCGGTAATCACAGGGTTGCCTGCGACGCCGTTTGCCATCATGAGCACGGTGTCGTTGGTGCTGGTATCGCCGTCAACCGTGATGGAATTGAAGGTTTTATCCACGCATTCCCGCAGTACGGTTTGCAGAAAAACAGGCTCGACTGCCGCGTCTGTTGTGATAAACGCAAGCATGGTTGCCATATCAGGAGCGATCATGCCCGCGCCTTTAACCATACCGCCGAATGTTATTTTAGAGCCGTTAATTATAGTTGAACATGAGGCTTCTTTCGGCACGACGTCGGTTGTCATGATCGCCACTGCGGCATCGTGCGCTCCGTCTTTGGATGCTGATCCGACAACGGTGACTATGCCTTTCGCTATTTTATCAAGCGGGAGCTGAGTTCCGATACGCCCGGTCGAGCATACCATAACATTTTCCGTTTTAACGCCAAGCTGTTCCGCTGTCAGAGACGCCATGCGGCGCGCGTTCTCAATACCCTGCTCGCCGGTGCAGGCGTTAGCAATACCGCTCGATACGATAAAAGCCCTGCATATATTCGTTTTTGAAAGATGATCTTTACATACCCGTACCGGAGCGGCTTTGACTTTGTTGCGGGTAAAACAGCCCGCACACAGAGCGTCTCTATCCGAGACAACCACCGCAAGATCCGGCTTATCGAACTTGATACCGCAGCCTATGCCTGCGGCTCTAAACCCTTCAGGAGCTGTGATGCCACCGTTAATCCATTCCATGTTATTTTCTCCGGCTGAGAAGATTGTCCTTGTTAAAAAATGAAAATAAAAACGCACGAATTTTCCGTGCGGATCATTAATCCATAAATGTATTTAAAAATAAACCTCTATTATATAAAATTAATGCATAAAATGTCAAAATGATTTTATCGCTGTACAAAGAGGCTCAATGTACTCTAACATACTTCGTAAGCGATGGTAACTGATGTCAGGCTGAAAGGGTAAAACGGTATGCGCAGGGAGCAGTCATCGTATATTGCCGATTTACTGCGTCACAGGAACTTGTCGTTCGACAGGGGAATGAGTTCCAAGAATATTCTGATGGATATCGACAGCGCTGATTCATCCATGGTTGATACGCTGTACGACTGCATGAAACGGTATGCGTTCCGCCTGCTTCTGCGGGATGTTATCCGCTTCCGCCAGCGGTTTACTCCTGATATGCTGACCCGTTTTGCCGATCGGTCAGCAGTCGACGATTATCTTCCTGTCTTAGTGGCATTGGGTATCATATCGCGGGTTGCGGAAAACGAGTATGCCCTGCAGAAATCGCATATAGAATCGTTCGGGGATACTCTGGAATGGTTTGTGGCTCAGATATTTGAGCGGGAGTTTGGCTCGCCGGCGGGATGGGGCATAAAACTGCATAACAGCGGTGTGGGTGGTGATTACGATGTGCTGGCGTCCGTGGAGAACCGTCTGGTGTACGTTGAAGTGAAGTCATCACCACCGAAACATATTGATGTCCAGTCTGTATGCGAGCTGATGAGGCGGATAAATGCCCTTGCCCCGCAGATGGCTGTTTTACTGGTGGATACCGCCTTGCGCATGCGCGATAAAATAGTGCCTTTATGCGAACAGGCATTCAGGTCGTTCGGGCAGGATGGGTGCGTGGAGTGCCTTGAGTCCGAATTATTTCACTGGAAACACTGTTTTTACATAGTCAACGCGAAACCTCATCTCGACGGTAACTTACAGAAGGTTATCGGCGATTGCCTCAGGCATGGCGGTATGCAAATATAAACTGGATATCAGATTGTATTAATCATGTTCATCGGCTGTCCAGTGGCTTCAAGCACGGAAAACCATAAATGGCTTTCCGGATCTATCGTCTTGCGCTGGTTGGCGATGGCGCATAAAGGAAGATGAATAAACGTATTTTTGAACCAGCCGACAAGCATAGCCGTTTTTCCTGTCATTCCAGCATGAACCGCATGGCGGGCAAGCTGGCTTGAGAAGAGTGCGTCGCTGGGTATCGCTGGTATGCTTCGTATCATGTAACTCGGATCAATGTATTTGACCGTATGGTCCATAGAGATGCTTTTCAGGTACTCACCGATTTTCTTGGTGAGGAACGTGCCAATATCGTGAAGTTTTACGTTTCCTGACGCGTCACTGCCGGAGTCTGCCGCAAAGAAATCCTGTCCTGCTCCTTCAGCCACGATTATGACAGCGTGATGGCGCAGTTCAAGCCGCTTGCGGAGCAAATTCAGTAACCCTTTTTCGCCATCGAGTTCGAATTTCACTTCAGGCACCAGCACAAAGTTTACCTCGTTCAGAGCCAGCGCGGCATGAGCGGCAATGTATCCTGAATGGCGGCCCATGACTTTTACCAGCCCAACGCCGTTCCATGCGCTGACCGCTTCGGTATGCGCGCATTGTATGGCTTCGCACGCTTTAGAGAAAGCTGTCTCAAAACCAAAACTTTTTTCGATGATAACAATATCGTTGTCAATAGTTTTGGGAATACCGACCACAGCCCGTTTCTGACCGCGTTTTTTGAGTTCTTCCGCCAGTTCGTACGCCCCGCGCTGTGTCCCGTCGCCTCCGATGGTGAACAATATATCTATGCCGAGCCGTTCCATTTCGTCAGCCATGATAGTGACAGCCTGATTCCCGCGTGATGAGCCGAGTATTGTGCCCCCCATTTCAGCGATATTGCGGACTGCTTCAGGTTTGAGTTCCATCGGCACATGCCCGAATTTCGGGTTCAGCCCCTCATACCCATACCGTATGCCGAGTATACTCTTGACACGGTAATGATAATATAATTCAAAGACAATAGCCTGAATGACGTTATTAAGGCCAGGCGACAACCCGCCGCAGGTGACAATGGCGCATGTCGTTTTTGTCGGGTCAAAAAATATTTTTTTGCGGGGGCCCGCGGTTTCAAACGTATATTCCTCATATGCGTATTCGGATGTGTTTTCCTTACGGCCCGGCTGGTCACAAATGGAAAAGTGCATATGCTGGGTGTCAGGCGTAAAATTACATACCTGATCGCCATAAACGGTGTTTAACGGTAACGGCGAATCATACGCCCGAATACCCAGATTTGGAATATCAAACAGTGACATTATATTATCTCCAGAAAACTTTTTTTGACCCAGCCGGACTTGCCATCACCAATAGTGATGAGTACCCAGTTATCCCGTGTCTGACGGATAACCACTTTTGTTCCTGCATGAAGGAAAAAAGCGACTTTATCATTATCAGTATTACCCCATCGTACTGCCGCTTCTTCCGCCATGATAACGGCATTACGGGAAAATTTTTCAGTGTGGATTTTAACACAGAACACCGCCCCAATCCAGATGAAAAAGACACAGGAAAAAATAAGCCCCGTTTTGAGCAAAGCCTTATATGATGTGAACAGAGTCATCAATGCCCAAATCAGCATGATCAGCATAAATGACCCGATCAGTACAAAACCGAGCTCTTTATGATTCATGATGCCTGCAGGAGCGTAAAGAACTTGCCGCCACCATTGCGGACGGGGAAGTTTGATTTTATCCTCAAGCCTGCTCGCTACATATGCAAGATTATTGCGAACCGCCGTATCTCGCGGGATATAGCGCAATGCCCGTTCATACGCGAGGCGAGCCGGAGCGGTGTCGCCGTTTTTGGCATACGCGTTGCCCAGATTAAAGTAAATAGCGCCGGAACGGATGCCTTTGTCAAGAATCTGCTCAAACATTTTCGCGCTCTCAGCGAAATTTCCGCTTTTATATAATTCTATACCATTATGAAACATGCTCATCGCTTCATCGCGTCTGGTATCCGCGTATGAGGGCAGTACGCTGAAAAAGAGCAGTGCAAGAATAATAAGTATCTTTCTGAGCCTTAATCCCATTTGCATTTTTCCAGTTGTTTGATAAGGTTCTGAATGTCATCGATCATTACTTCCGGCTGGTATGCCTCGGACGCAGACGGCATGAAGCGCGCCATATCGGCATTACGGTAGTACTGTCCGATTTTATCCACTATTTTCGCGTCTATGCGATACTTTTGCATCTGATCCTTCACAACGTCAAAAGTCAATCCGGCAGAGGGTATCAGCATTTTATTTCCAAGATATTCGTTCAGGGCCCTGATAATCAGCGTGTAAAAATCCTGGCGGTTATTTTTGTGCAGTGCATCGTGGGCTTTTTTCAATAGCGTGTCAGCTGACTTTTTCGCTATCTGCCTGCGCCGCAATGATTCGTTTGACGCGAGCATTCGGCGGCGATACATGAATACCGCCAATAATCCGTTTAGTATCAAAGGTACAACAAAACAAGCGATAAACCATGCGCGGGTATAATCGTATTCATCCGCGAAAAACATTGTGCCTGTTGAGAACTTGATGTATTCCGGCAAATCGGTCTGAAATAAGGTCACTTCCTTTTTGCCTTCCGACTCGGATTTTGCGGAAATAATGATACTTTGAGGCGCCGCTTCGCCGGGGTGAACCGTAATGGGTACGGGGTTTGATGTTATCTGCTGGTATGTGCCCTTTTTAGGATCGAAATAGGAAAACCGCACCGGCGGTACCTGTGTTACTGATTCAGCAAGCGGGATAAGCAGGAACTTGAATGTCTTGCTTCCCTGAATACCGGTTTGATTGATGGTTGTCTCCACCACGGCATCTTCCTGAAATGTCCTGAAATTGTGCATGTTCTGAAATTCAGGGTCAACTATGCCTTCAATGTTGCCTTCGCCCCTGATGGTTATGGATACGGTGACCGGATCGCCGACTTTTACCGTATCCGGCGCGGATTCCACCTGCATGGTATAATTTCCGACGGACACTGAAGACGGGTAGTTCATCGGTGATGGCGGCAAAGGCTTTACGTTTAGTGTCACAGGCTCGGTTCTGACTACCCTGCGTTCCACAACATTCTGCACCCTGTTAAAAAAACCGCCCCGCAGCCCGTACTGGTCATACGGTGTCTGGGTAATGACCTCGCATCGCAATACGACAGGGTCAAAGAGGTATACGCCGTCAGAAGCGGGAATGAATATTTTTTTCAATGTGAGTACATAAAACCGTTTGTTGTTTCGTATCGTTGAGCTGTACTCAAAAATTTCCTCCACCTGATTATTATACGCAATGGATTTGTACTCGTACCTGCCTGTATCCGGCTCGATATTCTTGATAATCATATTTTTCATCGCAGGGAGGAAAGGGATGGATAACCCGTACTGCTGGATATTCTTGGAAAAATACCATTTCAGCTCCATGACTATGGGTTTTTCCACATAGGTATTTGTCTCGCTCAGGGAGAATTCAAGAAACACATCCTTGTCTTCGTCAGGCGTTTCTGCCGTAACCGTTACGCGTATGGGAGGCGTACGGAGCATTTTTCCTTTATAACTGGCTGAAATAGCAGGTATTACAAATACGCCTGTTTGTTTCGGAATGAGTTCGTACTGGTATATGATAGACTGCGTTTTCTGCATGATTTTCTGCTGGCCGTTGATGGTGATGGAAATCTGTGATGAGCCTGTTGTTGATGATCCCTTTGAGATAATAGTGAAGTCGTTTACCTGTGAAAGGTCGGGTGGCGCGTCAGGCTCAAATCCTTCAGCGGTAAGCTGTAATACAATACTCTGGTCAAGGCTGACTGTATCCTGCGACACAGCCGCCTTGAAGGCCGTCTCATCAGCGCAGTACAGCGGTGTGCTGAAAACAAAAAGAAATAGAAAGACTGCCAGTCTTCTTACCAATCTCTATCAACCTCCCCGAGATACCCGCCTTTAGTGCGTTGTTTTTTTTGTTTGTCGTGGTCTTTCAGGTTATTCAGCAGGCGTTCCGCTTCCTCGCGGCTAAGTTCTTCAGCCTTTTGAGGTTGTTGTCCCTGCTGATTACTCTGATCGTTTTGATTATTATCGTTATCGGCTTCAAAAGCGCCTTTGGGCTGTTCGGATTCATTCTCTTTCTCTTCACCCTGCTGTTGTTCTTGTTTTTGAGAATCGTTATCCTGTTCGCCTTGCTTGCCCTGTTTGCCGTCCTGCTGTTTTTGCTGACTTTCGCCCTGCTGTTGTTCCTGTTGCTGTCCCTGCTGCCCTTGCTGGTTCTGCTGTTGATCTTCGCCGTCCTGCTGTTCGCCCTGCGGCTGATTTTTCTGTTGTTCCTGCTGTTCTTTGATTTTGTTTATGATACGCTTTATCTCACGTTCCACAAACTCAATATTGTATTTAATATCAAGGTCTTCGGGATTGGCTTTGAACGCTTGTTTATACTGTTCAATGCCGGCACGCATGTTTTGAATAGCTTCGTCCAGCTTGTTTGCCTGTTCCGACTGTAACGCTTTCTGATAGGTACTGTTGCCAATATTAAAATACGCCTGTGATTTCAGTTTCGGATCAGCGTTCAGGATAGCCTGCTCGTATTTCTCGATAGCCTCATCATATCTCTGCTGTTGATAATACGTGTTGCCGATATTGAAATCAAGCACCGGTTCGCCGGGGTGTTCCAGCTCAATGTCCATATACGCGCTGAGCGCTGATTCGTATTGGCCCTCTTCGTATAGTTTTGTCGCATCCTGTATCCTGCTTCGTAACGGCTGGCAGTAGCCGTCCGATGCGATAAGCATACCAGAAACCAGACTATAAATAAGCACATTATTTTTTCTCATGGCGCACCGTCCGCTTCTCGCTGACAAAAAATTCAGCGAATATGAGTATGATACCAATAAACAAGGGTATTTGAAATCGGTTTTCGTATCGTTTCTGCATGGTGCTTTCCAGTTCGCGGCGTTCAAGGTCGCGGATTTTTTCCTCGTAAATACGCAGTAATCCCAGCCCTTGCGCCTGTGTGCCGCGAACATACGCGCCGCCCGTGTAGAGCGCTATTTTCTGCAGTAATGTTTCGTCCAGTTTGGAGAGCACCATCTGCCCTTGTTTGTCTTTGATATAGGTTTTATTGCCCTGATCGTCATAAACAGGTATCGGCACGCCTTCCGGAGTTCCTATGCCGATAGTGAATATTTTGATGCCCTGTTTCTGTAATTCTTCGGTAATCTGCAATGCGTTACCCTGCAGGTCTTCGCCGTCAGTGATAAGAATGATGACTTTAAACTTGTTTTCAGTTTGCAGGAACGATCCTTCCGCACGCTGGAGGGCCGCGCCGATATCCGTACCGCCCCGCGAAACAAGCGTTGTGTCAACCTGATCCAGAAACACCCTGAACGCGCCGTAATCAAGGGTGAGCGGGCACTGTACAAATGCGGTTCCTGAGAAAACCATCAATCCGGCCCTGTCGCCTTTAAGATTATTCAGCAGATCGGATATTTCCATCTTTGCCCGTTCAATCCTGCTCGGTTTGACGTCAGCGGCGTTCATGCTCCGCGATACGTCCAAAGCGATCATGATGTCTATGCCCGTACGCCGTACTTCCTGCCACTGGTATCCCCATTTGGGTTCTATCAGGCTCAGTATGATAAACAGTACGCCGGTACAGAGCATGCCCGCCTTCAGGTACTGGCGGGGAAAACTGACCCATTGCAGTAACCGCGCGAGCACTTCCTGATGCGCGAACAGGGCGAGAGCCTTCTTTTTGTGTTTAAACGCGAACACATAAAACCCTATGAGTACCGGAATGATCCAGATCAGCCAGAGATATGTCAGGTTTCCAAATCGCATAATGACCTCTTTACGGTATTTTCCTGAACCGGGTATTCGCCAGAATGATTTCAGCTATGAGCAGTGCCAGCCCCGGCAGTACAAAATAAAAGAATCCTTCGTCGTAATCCATATAAATATCCGATTGCGTTTCGGTTTTTTCCATACGGTCGATAATATCGTATATTTCCCGCAATGATTTCGAGTCTGTCGCCCTGAAATACTCGCCGCCCGTCGCTCCGGCTATGGATTTAAGCGCGGTTTCGTCTATGTCTATCCGCACAGGGCGCAGGACAGTCCTGCCGAAAAAGTCCTGCATCGGATAGGGCACTTCGCCGTATGTTCCTACGCCGATAGTGTATATTTTCAGCCCGAACGATTTGGCGATTTCAGATGCGGTCATCGGGTCAATATCGAATATATTGTTGCGCCCGTCAGTCAGGAGTATGATAATCTTGCTTTTCGCTTGAGAGTCTTTAATCCTCCGTACACTGGTGGCGATGGCGGATCCGATAGCAGTACCGTCTTCTTCCTGCGTATCAACAATTTTTACATTCTCCAGCAACTGGAGCAGTACTCCGTAATCAAGGGTGAGCGGGCACTGGGTATACGCGTAACGGGCGAAAACCACGGTGCCTATGCGGTCGTTTTTCCGTTTCGCGATAAAATCGTGCACCACGTTTTTCACCACGGTAAGGCGGTCTGTACGTTTATTGTCGATAGTAAAGTCCTGAGCACGCATACTGCCGGATACGTCCAGCGCGAGGACAATATCAATGCCTTCCGTTGTGATTCTGGTTGTTTCTATACCTTTTTGGGGACGGGCCAGCCCGATAACCAGCAACGCCAGAGCCGTCATGCGCAGTACCGTAAGCAGGTGCCTGAGCCGGAACATTAATGACGGTTTCAGCCGTTTCAGGTTGGATATGTCCGAAAACTTTATGCTGGTAGTAAACCGCCGTTTACGTGATAAAAACCACATCAGCGGTATCAGCAGTAATAGTGTTAGGAGCCACGGGTTGTTCAGTGTCATCGGTTATTAATCCTCTTCCTCCTCGTAATACTCTTCTTCCGGTTCCGCTTCAAGAGGTTTGGTTTGTTCGACAAAAGAGACTGCGGTATCGTATATCGCATTAATTTCTTCCTGTGCCGGCTCGTAACGGGCGAATTTTACCATATCGCAATGAGTCAGGAACTGGGCGAGCGCCTTTTTCTGGTCGACGTTCAGCACGGTTGTTTTTTGCAGGTCGATAAGGAACTCTTCCGTTGTCCGTTCCGGCGCCATCAGCCCGAACCGGTTCTCAATGTAGCGGCGCAGTATGAGTGATACATGAAAATAGTATTCCTTCACTTTTCCCGCTTCAATCAGCCCTTGATTCTTAAGTTTTTTCAAGGCTTCCAGCGCGATTATATGCGGTGGTACCGGCGGCGGCACGTACGCTTTTTTGCGGCGTATCCATATTGCCAGCCCGATCAGGATTCCGACGAGCCCTAATGCCGCGCCGGTAATCAGAGCCGTCATTTTTCTGTTCATGGCATACGACGGGATAATCGGCGGTTTGATTTCTTTAAGCGCCGCGTTGTCGTCGGTGATGATGCTTTCCACAGTGACGAACAACGGTGCGGTCAGCAGTTGTTTTGCGTCGCCCTGATCAAGTTTATAGGCTATTTTCGCCGGCGGAATGCTGTATGTGCCGGTAAGAAATACGTCAAGCGTGTATTCACGCCGCCATACAGTTTGTTTTTTATCTTTGAGGGGGCCTTCCTGTTTGTAATCGGTGATAATCAATCCGCCTACTTCGTCGCCGAAATCAGGGAATTCGATATTGATGTTCTCTGCACTGCGCACTTCGATGCGGTAGACTATCGGGTCGCCGATTGTTATAAGCCCTTTGCTGAGTGACGTGGTAACCGTAATGAGCGCGTCGTCTTTATTCACGGATGCAAGCAAAGTATCAACAGCCGATCCGGCAGTATCCGTGCCGCCGGCAATAGGAACCGCTTCATTGCCGGGTTCAAAGGGAACCATTGTATCCTGATCCGGTTCGGATTGCGCGAACGAGAGTGCCGTCGAGCAGAATATAACAAAGATTGTGATTAGTGCTATATGTGCTTTCATATAATCCGGTTATGGTGTTATTTGTTTAATGTCTATTTTCTTGTCATCCCCTGATTTCTGTTCAGGGAAAAATGCTTCCTGATTTATTTTTACGCCTTCCACTTTCAGTATATTTTCCATCATGGACTGGTAAATTTTCTGCGCTTTTGAAATCTGATAATCCTGCGCGACTTTCTGCGCCGCCTGCTCAAATGTGAGTTGCGCTCCCGGTTTTTTGTCCAGTACCTTCACGATATGATAGGTGCCTTCGTGTTCTATTGCCTGCGATAACCCGCCGGTTTCCAGATTCTGAATTGCCTGTATGATTGAGGTGTAATCCGTCCCTTTATATATAGGGCTGGCTGTTGAGAGCCACGCGTCAATTGTGCCGCCTGTGGAGGCGTCAGCCGCTTGCGACTCGGACTGAGCGGCGGCGGCGAAATCAGCTCCGCCTGATAGTGAGGCGAGAACGCTGTCAGCCTTGTCTTTTGTCGGCACCTGAATATGGGCGATTCGGAACGAATCGGGTTCCCGGTACGCTGATTTGCGCGCCTCATAAAAGTTTTTTACGTCTTCCGGGTCTATGGATATTTTACCTTCTATCTCTGCCTTGACCATTTTTTCGACCATAAGCTGGTCTTTGAGCATATCAAGTTTATTGAGGATTTCCGTGTCCTTGTCGTAGCCCATTTTCACCGCTTTTCTCGCCAGTAGTTTCTGGGCGATGTACTGCTGGAGAAACATAAATTTCTGTTGCGGGTCACGGAACTGCTGGCGCTGTGTTTCGTCGAGCATTTCCAGTTGTTCGTCAAGGTCGCGCATGGTTACGTATTCCGAACCGTACTGAGCGACAATCTGCCCGGACGGCTGTTCTTTTTTCGTATCTTCATCAAGCGATGTCCGTGATTTCAACGCGTACTCTGCGGAAAAATCGCGCCCGAGCCGTTCCAGCGAGTTCACGATTTTTATGTTTACCTCGCCCGCTATCTGAGGCGGCACGCCGAGCATATCTGCCGCATAATACGCCGCCAGGGCCTTGTCGTACTGGTGCAGTTCAAAGTAGAGGTTTCCAATCGTATAATGTATATTCGCCCGTGTTTCCGGTGTGAGCGCAGGATCGCTTAAATAAGTGTTATATGCCGTAATTGCCTGTTCGAACATCTTTTCGGATTTCAGTTTACTGCCGAGGTTGCGGTATAACTCATAGTCAGTCGCTGACCCGCTTTTTTTGGTCTGTACGTTCTGGTTCAGAGCGAAGAGCAGATACAGCACGGCTCCGAACATGGCAAGCACAATGATACTGAAGAAAACAGACCGCCGGTCAAATATCTGTTTTGGGCGTCTGGGTGTCGTATTCATTAAAAATAACTCCTTTTTATCGTCTTTTTTCACGCATCCTGAAAAATTTCATCATCGGGTCTATGTACGGTTTATCTGTCTGTATCTCTATGAGATCCACGTTCATTGACTTAAACAGGTCGCGCCGTTTTGCGAGCTGGTCGTTACTGAGCAGTGAGAACCCTGCCCTGACATCAGCGTCGTAGGTATCCACAATGATCGATTCGCCTGTTTCCGCGTCCATCAGCTCAATAAAGCCCAGCGCCGGCAATTCAAGTTCTCGCGGATCAATGATGTTGATGCCGATAACATCATGTTTTTTATTAGCTATGCGCAACGATTTCTCAAATCCGCCGGACAGAAAATCCGATACCATGAACACCACAGCTTTGCGGGTGATAACCCTGTTCAGGTAGGCGAGCCCGAGTTCGATATCCGTTTTATTGCGCTTCGGTTCGAAACAGAGAAGCTCCCTGATAACCCGCAAAACGTGCTTTTTTCCCTTTTTCGGCGGCAAAAATTTTTCGATCCGGTCGGTAAAAATAATCAGCCCGACCTTATCGTTATTTTTTATGGCGGAAAACGCCAGCACGGCACACAGTTCAGTGGCGATTTCATTTTTCAGTTTACTGGTACTTCCGAAATAACCGGATGAACTGGCATCGACCATCAGGATCACAGTCAGTTCGCGTTCTTCCACGAACCGTTTTATGTGCGGAAGCCCGGTGCGGGCGGTGACGTTCCAGTCAATCGACCTGATATCGTCGCCGATCTGGTACTCGCGCACTTCATCAAACTCAATGCCGCTCCCTTTAAAAGTACTGACATATTCTCCGGCGAGAATGTCGTTTACCATGCGGCTGGTCTGAATATGTATTCGCCTGACCTGTTTCAGGATCTCAGCCGGGATCATGGCACTTCCACCTCGTCGAATATTTTGCGTATTACGTCTTCCGGCGTCATTTCCTCCGCTTCAGCTTCATACGTGATAAGCACCCTGTGGCGGAGGATATCCATGCCGATAGTCTTCACGTCCTGCGGCGTTACGTAGCCGCGCCCGTGAATGAACGCGTATGCCTTTGCCGCCAGAGTCAGGGCTATGGTCGCGCGCGGCGATGCCCCGTAGGCTATATAATCGGAAACAGCGATGTTATACGCTGACGGTTCGCGCGTGGCAAAAACAAGGTTAATGATGTAGTCCTTGACTTTCTCGTCAATATATATCTGGTTGACCACTTCCCGCGCTCGGAAAATATCTTTCGGGGTAACTACCGGTTCCACAGTTTTCTTTTCCGAGGTTACCGCCATGCGGTCAAGGATCATCCGTTCTTCCTGCTTGTTCGGGTAGGTGATGCGCAGTTTCAGCATAAAACGGTCGACCTGCGCTTCAGGCAACGGGTATGTACCTTCCTGCTCGATAGGGTTCTGAGTGGCAAGCACCAGAAACGGTTGTTCAAGCGGAAACGTTTCGTCGCCGATAGTCACCTGCCGTTCCTGCATGGCTTCCAGCAGAGCGCTTTGCACTTTTGCCGGGGCGCGGTTTATTTCGTCCGCCAGAATAATATTGGCGAATACAGGGCCCTTTTTTACGGTAAATTTCGTTGATCTCGGATCATAAATCAATGTTCCGATCAGGTCAGCGGGCAACAGATCCGGCGTAAACTGGATGCGCTGGAACTTTGTGGCTATGGTTTTTGATAATGTGCTGACCGACAACGTTTTCGCCAAACCAGGCACACCTTCGAGGAGCACATGCCCGTCAGCAAGCAGTCCGACTAAAAGGCGTTCAATAAGATATTCCTGCCCCACAATAACTTTTTGAATCTCATCATGAATTTTTTTGACGATTTGGCTTTCCTGTTTAACCAGTTCGTTCAGTTCGGTGATATCAGTTGTCATTGTGATTCTCCTTCGTTATCGACAAGATTTATATTCTGTATTTTTTCCTGTTTTTTTCTGGTAATGAACGCTTTTATCAGTTTTTCAGCCCGCTTGTACCAGCGGTCGAGCTCATCAGGCGGCAGTGATTCCCCGGAAAATTTTATTCTGCTTGCCGTAGCGACGATGTCTTTGAACTCAATCAGCAAACTTGTGGGTACCTGATGTTTGTTAATCAATTCATCCTCGCTGACAGCCAATGACCGCGCGAACGATATTCCATACCTCTTTTCAAAGTACGAATAGAGCACTTTGCTCAACCCGTCAAAAAACTTATCTGTCTCGCCTGACAGTTTATATGCCCGTACCCGTTTTAGTTCGTCAAGCATCTGGTGCTCAAAATCAGTGCTTGATGCGAGTTCCTGCTGTACCACCGCTACTCTTTTTAAATGATGTTTTCTGATTCCCAGAATGATGACTGTTACCACCGCCAGCAGAGCAAGCCCGATAATTCCCATCACCGCATACCGCGCCGCCTGCCTGAGAAGGTACCGCCCGGGGGAATAAATGGCAATGTCATACGCCGGAGTCCGTTCCACCCGTTTGATCTGGGTATCGTTTTCCGTAAATTCCAAAACAGCGTAACTGATTCGCCCTTCTCCCGGTTCTGTGGCGGAAAAGGTATATGCAATAGTACAGGCCGTGTATTTCAGGTTATTAAAGAGATACGTGGAATTTTCCTGTTTTATGTCAGCCAGTTCCATCAAATACGCGTCAGGCGGCTTAACCGGCTGAAGGGTAATGTCCTCTACGGTACCCTCCCATATCAGGCTGACAGTGAGCGTGATAATCTTTCCCGGAGCCGTTTGCGTTGTATCAACACGGGAATCGACCTTATAGTTCACGCTCGCACACACAGGCTCCGCAACACAAAATAGAAATACTAATACAGTGAAATAACGGTTTATTCTTCCCATATTCACGTTTTCTTCATTTTAGATTGTATGTGTTTATTAATGATTTTCCTGAAGTATAGTTTCCGGCATTTCCTCAGTCCTGAGTGATAGAACCAGTTTTTGATTATCTCTCAAAACAGTAACTTTAATATCACTATCAAGAGTAGTCTGCAAGATAATCATCTGCAAGTCAGATACACAATCAATAGGTTTCTCATCAACAGCAAGAATCATGTCCCCGGTCAATATCCCTGCTTTATGGGCGGGGCTTTCAGGAAACACGTGTGTTACGAGGATACCGTGATGCATGTCTTTCTGGGTAATACCGTATTTTAAAAAATCCTCTGTCATGAGGTTTTGTACTTCAAGTCCGATCCAGCTGTGCTTTATTTTTCCATGCTGAATCATTGAAGAGATGTTGTTTTTTATAATGTCGGATGGTATTGCAAACGAGATATCGCTCGGCTGAAACATCTGATCCGGATTGTCCTGGTTCGCGGCATCGTCGACCAGCACAGCGGTCATAATGCCGATGACTTCCCCTTTGCAGTTGAAAAGGGGCGATCCGCTGTCGCCGGGATTAAGCGGTATAGTGGTCTGGATAAAGTTTTCTATCTGGCCGGTACGAAACCCTGAACGGTGCAGGCCGCTGACAAACCCCACAGCGAGCGAGTTGGTTAATCCGTACGGATTAGTTATGCTGATGACCAGCTGTCCGGGATTCAGGGTTTCCGCTGAACCGAAATTTACTACCGGCAGGCCTTCAGCCGGTATTTTCAGAATCGCGATGTTCAATTTACGGTCGATTGCCACAATTCGGGCATGATACTGCCAGTCATCAGGCATGATAACCAGCGTGTTCACCGTATCGCATACTAGGTCAGCCAAAGTTAAAACATATCCGCCTTCATTAATAATAAAACCGGTTCCGAAGCGATTGCACCCCTGAACATTAGGGTCTTCGCTCTGAGACGTCGCTATACGGACTACGCACGGGTAATTAGTTGTATATATAGCGCTTACTTTCGACTCAAACTCAGAAAGCACCGGCTGGGATTGCGCACAAGAAACAGTAACAACCGCGAACAGGCATAGATAAAGCGTTAAAGAAGTTAGGAAAAATCTCATTATCTTTTTCATGCGTTTATAGTTACAATTTTATTGATATATTCTGGCTCGTTTTTGTGACCCGAAATTCTGAACTCTTATTGGTTTCAGCATATATACATTGCGATGGTCGTCGTTCAAGGAAGCAGTGTGTATCATTCCGCTTATGTTACTATCAGTGTTATTGCTGTATTCCGGAGTATAGTACTTGCTTGCGGCGGTGTCAACAGTGGTAGAGGATGTTCCGTTTAAGGATTGCTGTACGGAAGCCGACTGGACAGGTTCGTTGTCGGCCCGTGCGGCAATAATATTATCTCGGTAATTAAAAAAATTCAATGTCAGGGAAACACTGAGCAGAATCAAAAGAGCGGCGGTCATTGACCAGGATGGCTGTGTAAAGAAGGTAAACACGGATTCCCTGATCGATACAATATCCTGGGCAATAATACGCTGTTTAATTTTGCTTTCCAGATGTTCGAAATAGTCGCCTTTCGGTTTTTCGTACGATTTTATGTGCATCAGGTCTTTTAGTTCAAGGAGGTTGTCTTTCAGTTTCTTACATTGCTCACACTCTTTGAGATGATTCTCGACTTTCCTGCTCATCCCGATATCCAGACGGTCATCAATATATTCCGAAATGTAATAAGTGTATTTTGAGCAATCCATTCTGTTCGAGCCTCCCTTTACTTTGTATGCACTTTTAAATACGGTTTCGTCTTGTCTGAGTTCAGTGAATCTTCCATGGATGCTCTTATTTTCAGACGCGCATGATGTAGCCGGGATTTTACAGTCCCCGGCGACGTTTTCATTATATCCGAAATGTCCTGTATGCTTAACCCCTGAAACTCAAACATTATCAATGCGGTTTTATGTTTGAGCGGCAGTTTGTCTATCGACCGCGAAAGGTGGTCCATAGTCTCTTTCATCTCAAGGTTCTTGTACGGCGAGTTGCTCGAAAACCGGGTTTTAACCTGATCGTCCATGTAGACGGCAGGGTCGATATCGTTGGCGACCTTCTTCAGGAAGGTCATATTTTTACGCAGGTAACGATACGAACAATTTATGGTTATGCGATACAGCCACGTAAAAAAGGAGCATTTACCCTGAAATTTCGGCAGTCCCCGAAATGCCCGTATAAACACTTCCTGAGTTACGTCATCAGCACTGCTATGGTCGCCGATCATCTGGTACGCCAGTGAATATACTCGTTCTTTATATCGTTTTACCAGAACGTCAAACGAATCAACGCTTCCCTTCTGGCACTCTTTTATCAATTTTGCTTCATCTTTCAGTAATCCCATGTCTCTACCTCCTGCCAAGGAATATATTAACTAAAATAT
>QZJZ01000063.1 GCA_003599815.1 Candidatus Auribacter fodinae | reverse complement strand
GCTCCCCGGCTCAGGTATGATATCCACCACCTGCGGTGCCAGCGTATCTATAAAAAACGTATACATATCCTCCACCGTCTGGTTCGTCATCAAATCACGTGCAGTCACCCGTACCTTATAGAGTTTCTGTGGTTGAAATGTAACGTTACTGACATTCAGAGTGCCCTGATACCGTAAACTTTGCAGGTATGTCCATATTGTAGAGTTTGTAGAGACAACGTTATTATTTTCGTCAAGGACTTCTATTTTTGAAACAGACTGGTTCATACCATAAAAGAAAGTCGCCCAGTCATAGCCTATATTTTGTACATAGGCGGTAATTGACGTTGGTTTGTTTGCAGATGACATATAGGGAGATGTGACAGGATTAAGCTCAACAGATTGGATGTCCGGCGGTGTAGTTCTGTAGTGAAACCGCCCAAGAGAAGTCGCAGTACTCCCGCCATACTGATTGACCGCCGCTATTTTAAGGTACATGGTGCCGGTAACAAACTGGAATTCGCGGAAATTCGGTATTGAGTATGATCGTCCGTTGCTGACCCCTTTTGAGTTATTGTCAAGAAAGTATTCGCCTGTGTCGTACCGGTCGTTATCATTTCCGTCGCAATAGACTTCACCGGGATCATATACTCCGAGTGTATTTTGATATTGTTGGCCTGAAGGGAGTATTTCAATACTGTAATTATATCCGCTGCCTATCCAGTCATTGCCTGATTGAGGAGCGTTAAAGATTCTGATTGTCTGAACAGTGCTCATTTGATTTGCCAATCCGGAAAAATCGGGTATCAGGGGTGATCCAATTACCTGTCTTTCGTCGCCAACAGTATTATAAAGTGAGGATAAAACAGGTGATGACGGCAACGCTACGGGGAGCGGCGTTCCATAGGTAAAATTAAGCTGTACATTTGTTGTGACATAGAGATTTGTAGAGTCGACTGTATATAATTGAATAGTTGTCAGCCCTTGCTGAAATATTTGAGAAGCCGTCCATTCGTGGACGAACTCACCCGTATTAATATTTATTTTGCCGTTGTCAGTGGTCAAGTAACTCCGGTTCCATGGGTAGAAACGGTAATCAAAAATAAGGCATGCATTGGGTCCCTGATCTATATAATTGACTGGAGAAACAGTGCCTTTTAATTTTGGCGGATTGGTGGAAACCGACATTCCTGATGTATATGGTTTCCATGTACCCTGATCGTAAACATGTGTTATAACTGCGGCATTCGGGTTCACCGAATCGTAAATATATTCCCGGTAATTGGAACCAAGGTTACCGGCTTTGTCAGTTACAGTTACCGTAATACGGTACTGATGGGTATTTTCCTGTGTAACACCCCATCCGCCAGTCGGGTAAAAGTCAATTTGAGAGGTTGCGTCGTGTTCCTGTGTTCCGGCGAGCTGTTCATTATCGGTTAAATCCCGAACGGATATGGTTGCGGTCTGCCAGTTGATGCCAGCCTGGGTATCGGAGATAATCCCGTACATATTGTTTTGCCCGTTCATGTATTTCTGGTTTGTCCGCCATCCTGTCTGGCGAACAGTAACGGAAATCGAGGGCGGAGCAGTATCAAGCACTACGCTGACCGGTTCGGAATGAAGGGATTCCCCTGACTGGGACGAAGCAGTTGCCGTGACATTGAAATTGCCGGTCGCCATAGTTACTGTCGCGATCCATTTGCCGTCGGCGGCGACAACAATCTGGGCTGGTACTGTCTGGGTAACTAGAGAGCCACTTTTATAGACCTTTATTGTCGTGCCGGCTTGTGCTGAACCCTGTATAAGGACAGCAGGCTGAGCGACGCCTTGCTGGTTATTGTTTGTGTAGATGGTTTGGCCCGCGACAACGGTTTTACCGCCGAACTCGGTGAGCGCCGGGGCATTAGGGACATCGGCGTAGGCAGGGCACGAGAGGACGAGAAGAAAGACAAGGCAGGACAGAAATACTCTACGATACGTTTGCATGCTGATACCTCATGAAGTTAGTATATTGTAATATAGGTTTAATATCGGTAAATATGCGTAATATGAAAGATAAAAGGCGTGGTCCGCGGTTTGCAGGGCAGTGCTGTGTGAAGCAGATTTGATAGGTGTATGTTTTCAGTAAATGAATAGAAAAACCAGCGAATTGTGTAAATAGAAATATAAGTATAAACACGGTTTTCTCTCTGTATTATTTATTAATATTTCACCGATGTTACAGACAATAATGCAAAACGCCATAAATGCACTATTTATCGAAACAGAAGAATATAGCCGGTATATCCTTTCTGCTCTGGCTGATCTGTGCATTGTCGAATACCACAGGTTCTTCCGCCAAGCGTTACATCAAATATGCCTATATAATATATTTATAACATGCAGAGAGGGGATTGTCAAAATTGCGGGAAATTTATTATACAAATTCGTAAAATATTTCGATAAAAAATTTCAGAGTGCGGTTGGATTGTGTTTACACGTAACAGCAGGCAATTTTACGTTAGCGCAAGAACCGAATCTTTTGATGAATTTAATCAGTTTCGTACCTCAACTTGATACAATAAGGGAGAGGAACAATACAGAAAAAAGGTGTATAGTAGTTAATGCATCAGTTTTGAGAGGCACAGGGTAATTCAGCTTTACATGATAACTGTCTTTTGATGAAAGGGCTGAACAATAGTTTCATCATGTCTGAGATTTTCATGTGTTTGCCGAGTGTACATAACAATTTCAAGGTGTTAATTGTCCTGAAGAAAATCCTATATGCGAAAAGTAAGGCATAGCCCTTCATTCGTATTTTATTTATTTCTTCACTTGGCACGACAGTAGGGTCTATATCAGAGCACTTGAACCATTTATACCAGTCAGTTTCGTCATTGATTATACCTCTGTCAACATATTCCTGCCATAACGGTGTGCCCCTGTATACGCATAACCTGTTGAAACCGAATGTATCCAATTTTAGTTTTGCCGCAAACGTAAAACTTTTAAGAATGTCTTCTTTTGTTTCATCCGGCGAACCAATAACAAAAAAGCCATGAGCTCTTTCGATACCGGACCGTTTCGCTTTGCTGACCGCATCTTTAATCTGCTGAAGAGTCTGGTGTTTGTGAAGTCGGTTCAGCACTTTTTGCGTGCCTGCTTCGATACCAAAAGCCAGAAAATTACAATTTGCCTGCTGCATAAGTTTAAAATGCCGTACTCCCACAGAATCAACTCTTCCTTCACAACCCCACTTGAATTGCAATTTTCGTTCTATGATGCCGTTACATATGTCCTGTATGCGGTTGCTGTTGATGAGAAAGTGATCGTCTGTTAAATAAATCGAGCGGTACCCCATATCATTGAGTTCCTGCATTTCTCCTAACACATGTTCGGCAGAGCGAAAACGCCACTTACCATTATTTACTATGGGGATGCCGCAGTAGACACATGAAAACGGGCATCCTCGCGAGGTCTGGATAGTGCAGAATTTGTCCATGGAAAGGACTGCCGGTATATCAAGCGGCAATGATTCGATATAATCAATAGGTAAACTGGTTCTGTCAGGATATGGGTATTTATCAAGATTTTGTATGAGAGGACGCGGGGGATTTATTATGATTTCAGTTCCTTTGCGCCATATAAGACCGGCTACCGCACCCGGATTGTTGAGGTTGTTCAGGTAATCAGGAAGCAATTCTTCACCTTCGCCGATAGCAAGGCAATCGGCTTCAGGGCAATCCTGTAAAATATTTTTAGCGTTCATTGTTACGAACGGGCCGCCCAGAATAATAGCGCTGTGAGACGCGGCGGCTCTGATATCCTGTACAAACTTCTTAGCTGTGAGATAGGTGGTTGTAGACAGAATTGATATCCCGATAACATCCGGTTTTTCTTCTTTAATCGCTTCAGCTACATGGCTTGATTTCATCTGGGGGTGACACGTGTCAAATAATCGGACTCGATGCCCATGTTGACGCAAAACAGGCGCAAGGGTTTGGATGCCCAGGGGAGGCATTGCCGTTACTTTTATCCTGCCGTCATCGTGTTTGGATCCACGGGATTTCCCTGATAATACACTGTAAAAATCTTCATCTCTAATATAGACCAGAAAGACATTCATACGCTAAGATGCTCCGAGTTACCGATTGACCGCATTGCGCCGAACCATACATGTCTCCGCAATACAAGACCAAAAGCATAACATAATTATTGTCAGAAAACTATTAAATAATTATTTAAAATAGGTGTGTTATAATTTTGCATCATTAGAAACAGCTTGAAACTGAGGCTGATGGCTCATTAAAATACTGATAGCCAAAAAGCGAAATGTTATTTTTTGATATTTTGTGCTACTCTAAAAAACATTAGGTACAGAAAGGAGTTTATGAACGCGGTTGCAGGTTTGTTTGGTGATTATGGCATTATCATTATACCGGTACTGATTTTTCTCGGTCGGATCATAGACGTGAGTATAGGGACGGTTCGCATCATTTTTATATCGAAAGGATTGCGTATCCTTGCGTCGATCCTCGGTTTTTTTGAAGTGCTGATATGGCTGATTGCTATTCGCGAGATCATGGCGAACCTTGATAATCCGATTAACTTCATCGCGTATGCCGCTGGATTTGGCGCTGGCAACTACGTGGGGATATCTATAGAACATAAAATCTCCATTGGAACCCTGATGATACGTATAATCACCCAATGTGACGCCACATTGCTGGTCAACTGCCTGCGTGAGCGCGGATACGGAGTAACATGTGTGGACGCGCAGGGCGCGACCGGGGATGTCAAAGTTATCTTTACCGTCATACGGCGTGCTGAACTTGACATTGTTCGGTCGATCATTCATGAATTCAATCCCAAGGCTTTTTACACTATTGAGGAAGTGAAATATGTGACAGAGCACAATCCAGCCCTGATAGAAAACCGGATGTATGGGCTTCGGCGATGGATAACCGGATTATTGACCAAACGCAAATAGCTTCCGCAACCTGAAGCTGTTTGGGGTCGTGGGGTAGATGAGTCGATGTTGAGATATTAGTATAGCCTTGTGATTTAAGTCTTGCATTGTTTGAGGTGTGACTATTACCTGTTGCAAATTGCAAGACAGAACTTTACTGTAACATATATTCTGTCGTCAGAGAATTTTACCGTGGAGAACAACTGTTGAACAAATCACTAAAGGTTATTATAGCAGTGCTTATTATTGTGATTTTTGCAACAGGCAGTTATGAAGTGTATAAATTTTTTTTATGCCTTCGTGCGAAAGATGCTATACTTGCAAGGATCATTTCTTCGCTTGACAATGATGCACACGAAACACATGTTGTTGTTATGCCGGATAACGATGATGCAGGCTCTTCTCAGTCCAACACGGTGATAATCACCTGCTTTAATATCTGCCGGCAAAAAGCGTTCGAATATAGATTTTCATTTAGTGGGCGTGTGCTTCATCTTCAGGTGCTTGGAATAGATTGTACCAATTTCAAAAGAGGTGAATTTTGCGTGCCCGAAGAGAAAAATATTCATGTTTCTTTGCGGCTGTTGATGTTAAACGGTGCGAACAGCGAAATAAAAGATTTGACTCATCTGAACAAAATACCGCCAGAGTACCAACTTTCCGATATCCCCGATAAATTCGAGAAAAAATTTTGGAAGTCATTGTGGCAGTTTGCGCTTGTTCCTGATAACGAGGAAGCCATAACTGTAACAAATACGCAAATTAAACTACCGGAAAAAGTCGATACTACTTTGTTTTATAGAATACAGTTTAACAGTAATGGATCTATAAACGTAACGAATCAAAAGGACTCATCATGAGCAGGCCGGTGTTTACGCGTTTTTTATACAACTATATACCGGCAGCGTTTTGGATTGTATTCACCGGAGCAGGGCTTTTGGTGTTATTCCTGTTTTTTGATATAACCCCAAAGGTGGGGGCTGATTTTTTCTTTTCCAGTGATAATCCGAAATTTTTGTACAACAAACTTATATCAAGCATATTTCCACAGGAATCGTCACAGTTGATTATAAGCGCCACGGGCGATATTCAATCGGAGCCATATTATACGAATATCTGGGAACTGACCGAAGAATTGCTTAAAATAAAACAAGTTACAACTGTTAAGAGTCTGTCCAAAGGGCCTAAAGATGTGGAGGATGCTCTGGAAAGCCCTTTATGGAAACGATTACTCATCTCACAACAACAGGATTCCTCAAACCTGCTGGTGTTCCTTACAAACGCTGACCCTCAAGACATAATACCTCAGTTTGAAGAACTGATCAGGAAGCATTCACAGCCGGGCTTCAGATTGAATATAGCAGGATTACCGTATGTAGTGGAAATGATACGGCGTAATCTGATGCATGATTTCAAAATATTTACTTTTGTCGCGTTTATAATGTTTGGCATCGTCATAATGATTATTTTTCGTTCGGTGACCGTATTCATTGGAACATTTTTAAGCTGTAGCTCAGCATGTGTGCTGACTCTTTTATGCACCAATATGCTAGGGATAGAAACCGGCATCATTACTGTTAATCTGGCTACCATTGTGTTTGTACTTACATTATCGCATATCATCTTCATAACGCATAACTGGTCGAACGCATCTGAAGGCAATAAATCTGCTGCGTTTAGCGCAATAAGCGTAACTTTAAACGCATCGTTCTGGTGCATGTTAACAACATTACTGGGCTTTTTAAGTTTAGTTTTTGTGCCGGCCAAACCATTGCGGCAGTTAGGTGTATCTGGTTCCATCGGTACTATCATGGCTATTTTTACCGCTTACTGCATGTACCCATTTTTTCTTAATCTTACTCAGCCGAAGCAAGGTGTGAAAGAAGAAACGACCCTGAATCCGGCAATTTGCGGTGTATTTAACAGTGCTAAGTGGATTGTAACTGCTTTGATCATTATGGCTCTTTGTGCTGTTCCCGCGCTTAGTTTTTTGAATGATGATCCCAGTTTATTTTCGTATTTCAAAGAGGGAAGCGAACTGCGCAAGGGACTCGAATACATAGACAGCAACGGCGGCAGCAGTCCGCTAAGCCTGATGATCCGGGATGCGCAGGGCAATAAACTCAATAATAAAAAATCGTATGAACAGCTCTGGAAATTAATGGATGCTATCGAGAACGATCCAAATGTCGAGAGCGTGATCTCCTTGCCGGTCATTATGGCGGAAGGTAACCGTGCGCCGTTATCCTTTTTGTTAACATGGGAAAACCTGCTCAAAATAATGGAAAAACCCCTTTTTAACAAAATATCGAACAGCTTTGTAACAGGTGACCGCATTTCCGGCCATTTTTTCCTGAGAATGAAGGAATCCGTAAGAAATAAATCACGGACTGAAGTAGTTGACCATCTTGTGAATATCGTGAGTGAAAATGGATTTTTAACCGAAATTGTGGGCGGTCTGTACTATCTGCAGGGAGAAATGTCAAAGATGGTCACATCAAGCCTCATTTATGGGTTGGGAAGGCTTCTTGTAATGTTCGGAATCATAGCCTTTATGGTTTCTCGGTCGGTTATAGTGACTTTTGCAATGGTTATTACATTATGCATTACTCCGTTGATAATGTTCGGTGTGGTTGGGTATTTTGCTATACCTGTTGATATTATATCCGCACCGGCGGCGAATGTCGCTATTGCTATGGGTATTGATTCAATGATTCATATGGCTATTACCGCTCGCCGGAAATATGGCAGTTCAGCAAATGCCTGGCAGGAAACACAACGGGAATTATGGAAGCCAATACTGAATTCCATGGTAATTATTTGCGCGGGTTTTGGGATATTTAGCTTATCATCATTTCCACCGACTCAGCGGTTCGGCATGCTCATTTTTCTTGGAACAATCGTTGCCGCTATATCCGCGCTATTCGTTTTGCCCATGTGTACTGAAACTGCCAACAAATTAAGGAAAAAGTAAAAACATTTTATTTGTCTACCGATCGAAAACAGCACGGTTATGACCTGTTCATCTTATATTATCTCTTTACAGCGATGATTCCAGAAGCTGTCGATCTATGAACCTGGTTCGATTCGCCGGTTGCGGCTGTTCCGCGTTTGATACTGCAGGCGGTTCGGACATAATGAGGTAATCATGCCCGGTGACCGAGGTAAGGAATTCGTGGAATTCAGGAAACGACTCCGGAAAATGTATCGATTTCTGTAACAGCGTGTTAAATGCCCGCTGATAGACCTGTCCTTTCCTGAAAACGTTGCGTTTTGTATCGTCAATCGGGTTAGCCCAGTCGCGGAACTGGCTCAATAACGAATTGTAATAGCTTTCTTTATATGGTTCTCTGCCGATTTGCTGAATTTTTTCCAGAAACCATTTCTCTCCGGCGAGAATGAGCAGAGTCGGGTGCGTGGCGAGGCTTTGAATAGTTTCCGCAACTTGATCTGTGGTAATAGACGCTTTGTCCGGACGATCCCAAACTGTATCATAGATCGAGCGAAATTCCTGCTGAAATTGCATGATATCAGCGTTTTCTTTTGTTATTTCCTCATCCAGCAATTGCCGGAAAAGAGTGTGTTCGCGCTCCGATATGTTGCGCAGAAGTTTATCAGCGAAATCAGCGACATTATCGTCAATATTGGATAAATAGTACCGGCTGTTCTCGTCCAGTGACTGCACAAGCTGATGTACCGACCCGCTGGCGCGAAATTCTGCCATCCCCGGATGATCCGGGCTGACCTCAAACCCATAGAGTTTTAGGATCGATTCAAGTTCTTCGGGAGAAATAGGTTGTTTTGATCGTTCGCGGAAGTATCTTTTGAGGAATTCTATGCGAATCGAAGAATGCTGTTCCAGCGCCTTTTTCATGACAAACTCGTCAGGAGTCATGGATTGTCCGAGTTTGTTGCGCATATCGGAGTCAAACCCTCGTTCGCGCATCCTGTCCTGTGTGGTGACCGCGAGGTCAGGCGTGGAGAGAAGCCCATACGGCGCTCTTTGCATAAGACGGGTGAAAGCAATGTCTTCGCCTGTAGTCAGGTCAGGGAATCCGCCCCTCTGCCTGAAAACATCCGACCGCGCGATAATGCGGACAGTACCCACGTCCTGCGGCGCTTTAGCGACAATATATTCGGGGAACCGGGTGCTTAAAATATCGGCAACCTGAACGAAATGGGTTTTAAACAGAAACTCGTTTCCCCCCACGAAGGCATATTTTAAGTTGGTATAGACAACGTCCACGCCATCCTGCTCGGAATACTGCATCAGGCGTGATACATAATCAGTCGGGATGGTAGTATCAGCGTCAAGGTTGGCGATAAACCCGTTGCGGCTGAGCGACTCAAAGCGGCTGATAGAGGTGAATATGCCGATATTGCGGAGCGTGCCGATCCGTATGCCGTGTTTCTCAACGATGCCCGGCAGGCCTCGTTGTGAGCGGTCGATAAAATGGATTGCCAGCCCTTTTTGCTTAGCCTCGTTGATGATTGATCTCTGGCGATCTGAAAATTCGCTGAAAAACGCGGGCGGCGGTGTACCCTGAGGCGCGTTCAGGTACGCTCCGAGCGCAAGAAGGCGCTGGTTGTCCTCGAAGCCCTCACTTTTCGCCATTGCCTCGTCGAACGAGTTGTTTACGATATAGATCAGCTCGAACGTTTTAGGATCTGCGTCCTGTTGAATGAATGATTCGATCTGAGCGAAAATGTTGCCGTTTTGAACCTCGTTGTACACCGGGACAACCACGCTGACCGCCAGTTCTTTGTTCGGCGGCGGCAACCCGCGACTGCGCAGTTGATCGTGTGCCTCTGTGAGTGAATCCATAATGCGTGATTCAAGATATCCGGCTATTTCCGCTGTTGCCGTATCGGATGATTTTGCCAGTTCACGCAGTTCATCAAGAGCGGGTTTCAGCCGGGCGGCGAACTGCTGTGCGTATGATTCCGTCGGGAAGGGGAGTTCGTAGTTGTCGTACAGGCGGTAGACAATACGCTCAACGCTGTCTTCTCCCTTCAGAAGCATATCTATTGTTTTTCGTACGGTCTGCATGTTGAAAATCTGAAGCAGTTTAGGATAATTCCCGAATAGTTCTGTGTAAAGCAGTGACACCGTGATATTGCTCGTAGCGGCAGGCTCTTCAGGCAACAGGCTTCCGCGCATTTTGTCCAGATAGGCTATATCCGGTTCTGATGACGATATATACGGATTGATTGCCGCATAACTGATGTCTCTGTCCTGCAAAATACGAATTATTCCGGCTTCGTGGAATCCGCCTGCGACAAGAACCGCAGTATCGCCCGGCCCCATTTTAGCGAGAAGGTTATCCACAAAAGCCGCATCACGTTTAACTGCCTCCGCATAAAAGGTGTATGCGGTATTGAGAGCGTTTTCAATGACCTTAAAATCTGATTCCTGAAAGGGGATATTATGCCGTTTCGTCTCGGTGCGGAAAAAACTCATACAGCGTTCCCACGAATTTTTGTTGTCGCTGATAAACCATTGCGCGTCAGGCCTGACCGCTTCAAGGGAGAGGATATGTTCCAGCCGGGAGATATAATGCCCGAATTCGATCAGCATTCGCTCGCTGTCAGAAGTGCTCATATGTATGCGGGCTTCATATACAAGTTCACTGATTTCACGCGATAACAGGGCGAAATCAACACCCTGAGTGTTCTCGCCAAATTCGGCAAATTTGCGGAGTTCGGCGTATGGCCCGTCGAGCCGTCCCATCCGGTCACTGAAATCAAGTATAAAACGGGCGAAATTCGTCTCTGATAATTCGGTTTGTTTGCGTGAAATAATGCCGGATACCTGCGTTTTTGAACTGCGGTCAATCGGCAGTCCGTTGATCTTCTCAGCCAGCTCGCGCCTGATGGTATCCTGTTCTGCTCGTGCGAGATCAAAGTTAATCGCGGCGCTTTGATCTAGCGATTCTTTTATTGTTTCAAGGTTATGGTAAAGGCTCAAATCAATACCGTATGTTTTAGCGTGCTGGTAGAGAATGGATACGAACAAGCCTAAATCCAGTTTTCCGTCTTCGTAATAATTGACATATTGCTCAAATTTTTTGAGGTTATTGTTGAAAATATAGGTTTTCAGGTCTGCCAGGGCAGTGTTCAGCTCAATAAACGACACGACTATCGCGTCGCGTTGAGGTAACGAATTGAGAAAGGTTTTGTAGTTTGATAGAAACAGGTCTTTTTCTTCCACGCCGAACAGATACAGCGGTTTGTCGCTGACGATAGCCGCATATTCTGCGCCGCTGAAAATACCTTTTTTAACGTAATCATCGGCAACCGAATTTCTGGCGTCGGTGAAGGGCACAAAGCGGAACCCGTCAACGGTAAGTTCGCCTTCAGCGCCTTCCACGCCGATTAAAGACACGCCATGGTTCTGCGCCAGACGTTGTATTATATGCGCTATGTTAAATTGCGCTTCGGAGAAGGCATGCGCGTCTTTTATGAATACAATGGTCTTATCCGATGACCCCTGATGGCTGTCTTCGACAGACCCTATGGAATCAGGGATATAGATATTTTCCGCCGCGGCCGCTTTGGAGCGAGCAGGGCATATCTCTGAAAATGCAAAAAATAGTAATAGAAGATATAAAACTTTTTTCATGATAATTACCCGGAACCGTGTATATTTCTCTCTTTATATTATACGCTTATTCCTTCAGTTATACAAATTGTATCTTGAGTTATACTGAGGTATCCCGGAATTGCTTCATTTAATTACTGATAACATCTTCATAGAATTTTATAAACTGCTGAACAGATGTATTGCTGTGCGCTAAAGCTGATATTTTTTTGCAGGCTTTTTCTCCCATCTCCCGTATCTCTTCGTGCGGCATACCAAGCATTTTTTCCACCGCGCAAAGGAGACTGGGAGGATTACGCAGTTCAGATAAAAATCCGGTTACGCCATCGTCTATAAGCTCTTCCAGACTCGACCCGTTTGTACCAATAACCACGCGCTTGCACATCATTGCTTCTATACACGTATTAGGGATGTTATCGATACGCGATGGTAAAACAACAGCATAAGCATTGTTGAGAACCGGATAGAGCTGGTCATGGCGCAAAATACCCATATAAATCACTCGTCCCCTATGCCGCCCCGCTTTTTCCCATATATAATCTGTCATCTGACGGTCATAATAGTTCATGTTCCTGCCTGCTAACACAAAATAAAGAGAAGGATGCTTATCAAGAAGAGGGTAGATGATTTCTGCGATTTCAGGAAGCCCTTTCAAATGGCATAACGCTCCAAAATACAACAGGTATTTTTTCCCATGCAGTAAGTCGGCGTACGGGCGTTCGTCCACGTTCGCATAGTGCTGGTCGGCACAAAAAAAGTTCGATATGAGGTGAACATCTTTGCCGATTTCGTTCTCGACGTATTTTTTCAGAATCCTGCTTGGACATGATATCGCCCGTGCGCGTTTATTAGCGAGCCGCTCAAGCCGCATTAGTATGCTTCCGTCATATCCAAGGAATTCTTCATTCGCTTCCATCAGCAATTTCTGGTGACAATAAATCCGTACTGTTGACGGAATATTTTTGGGGCTCAGCAAGCCGATTGCCATAAGGCTTGAATATTCAATAAGAGAGATATTCTTTTTCTTATGAATGTTCCGCACAACACGGTTAAGCTTAAAGCTCTGCCATAGCCAGAACAAGGTATTGCGGAATTTTGACAACGTTAGTTTATTAAGCAGGCAAAACAACTTGTCAGGCACAACAACCCGGTGTACTTCGATGGTATTATAAAAGACGATGTCGTTCCTTTTTGATGCCGTGATCACAATGGGTTCATAGCCCTTCTGCTTAAGAGACAGGCATAGCCTGTATATGCAGACGGCTACTCCTCCATCGAACAGTTCGATTTGTTCTCCCGTGTTGTACTCTTTAAAAAATTCGGATGTGACAAATGCGATTCGCCTGCGTTGATCTGACAAGACCTCAGTGTCATTTTTAATGGTGCTTTTCATGGCTGATGTTCCTGTTTACGAAAGATCATACCGGTTGATACAAATATCATCACATAGCATATCAAAACAGCCAAAATAACACACAAAATATTTATAAAGTAAATCGGAACCTCCTTTTATAATGTACATTTTTGGAAATAAGAGCAATAATCCACAACAATTCACTCTCTGGGGCATCGGCCTTGAGAGGACATTTTGCGAACGAATAACCCGAAAGCGGAAAATCCCGTAAGAATCAATGAAAGGGGTTCGGGAATGGCGGTCTCGCCGTCGATATCGTACTCGCTCGCGATACGGAATCCGACACTCGGCCCTTCACTCAGAAAATAGTCTCCATCACGCCAAGTTGCGGACATATGGCTGGCACTGCCATTAAACGATCCACCTCTAAGAACCCGGTATTGTCCGGTCAATATAGCCTCGTTCCATTCCCATAAACTGCCTCCCTGATCGGAGGTACCGTAGGGACTATCCGCATTATAATACGCACCAACATCCGTCAGGGGAGGATCTGTGGTAACCGCATGGACACCATCTTTGTAATTTGCTGAATTTTCACCCCCATTTGTTGCTCCGGGGGGCGCTTCCGATACTGGAGCGGTATTGCTCCCGGTCGGATACTCATAATATTCTTCGGTGGCAGGGTCATAGTAAGCCGCTTTATACCACTCATCCTCGCTGGGTAGCCAATATGTCGCAGAGGGATTGCGTAACGCGCCATTATAGTAATCCGGAACCAAATTGCCGTTAACGAACATATATGCGCCGTTTTCCGTGTTTCCGCTGTTTAGCCAGTTGACAAAACGTAATGCATCACAAAAGGTTACATGCGTAACAGGTTTGTTTTCGTAAAAATAGTATCCGGTGTTCTGATTATCTTCGGTATGTGTTTGTAACTTAAAAGTGCCGTCATAGACAATACCTAAGTAAGTAGGATGAAGAGAACTTGGTACATACAGCCCATCGGACCCATCCGGTGCGGCGCCGACGGCATTTAAAAATTCTATATATTGGGCATTGGTTACTTCGAATTTACTGATCCGGTATTCATAATTTACCGAGCCGTATCCATATCGTTCAGGGTCGCTGTTCGTATCAAACTCATTCCCGGCATCACCGATTACCGCCCATTCAAATTCCATCGCCCCAGTTTGTGAAGCAACCAAAAGCGAAACCACCGCCATGCATGCCAATACCTGTTTTGCTGTTTTCATTTTTTTAGCTCCTTTTAGTGATAGCCGGAAAACACAAAAAATTATATAACTCATGCAATTTACGTAGATTTTAAAGATTTCTTCCCAAATAGATATATCGCACATAACTTTCCGGATTTCAAGACACAGAAATAATATTTTTCGAATAAGTTTAATATATGTAAATATCTTTAGATATGGATTTAGCCAAAAAAATAAATTGTCACTTTTTAAGTTTTACTTTTTAATTAGTGTGGGATTATACAAATTGGCGTCCAGGAGAACCGAATGATGCACTGGGCGTACGGGATGAACGATATCTTGAAACTTTTCCTTCCGGCAACTGGAACGACATCACATTAGACGGCGAAAATCTTGTTTATGCTTTTATTGTTGAATATGTACCTAAACCAATACCGGAACCAATTACATTAGTACTTTTCTCATCCAGTTTGCTGATATTGAAATTAAGAAAGTTATTTAAATTTATTTCTTAGCTTTGCCACCCAATATAATCCGTAAAGAAAAAGGAGCATAGCGCTTGGCTCGGGAATCGGAGCGGTTGTGCTGAACGAAATATCATCGATAAAGAAATAAACCGGCTCGGTTCCTTCAGAATAATGACCAAGAAGCGACAATTTTTCAACTGGCGAATCTGATTGAAACGAAAGGGTTTTCCATTCGCCCAGTGCGTGTATGGCCTCAAGATTAAGAAACGAGTTATCTGTAAAATACAGTGTCGGGTAGATACTTTCATCAGGTTTGCCTTCATCAGTCGGGGGAAGATCGGGATCCGGATCCGATGTATCCGGGCCGCCTCCTTCGGGAGGAGCGTTCGGGTCATTATTCTCGTCCGGGTCTGGCTGGGGCTCGGTTTCTGGCTGGGGCTCGAATCCGGAAGATGTTTCATAAACTTTGGCGGAAAAGAGATATATCGGATTTGTGAAAATCAGCTCCATATAGGGATTGATTGTATCCGCCACGCGCAAAAACAAACCGCCTAGATAATCCTGATCGATCACTCCTGAATTAAACTCAACACCCTGACTGTTATACTGATCGGTTATTTCCGTTCCAACCGCTTTATCCTGAAAATCAATGATTGCGGCAAAAGCGGGGATAACAGCAAAAAGTGACATAGCAAAAACTGAAAATATACTGTGGAGAATAACATTGGCGCGTTTACACATCACAGGAATATCCTCTGTTAAATTTTAATAGGGAAACCGGGAGCGATGAAAAAGTTTCTACGTTTCGTTTTTAAGATGTCATCATCAGGAGCGTTAGATGCGTGGTGATATCATGCGTTTAAAATGCTCATAATGAGGAGATTACCACAGTCTCTTCGGGCTTCTCAATGACAGTCTTTAGTGACTTTTTCATCGTTCTCAAAGCATGGAATCAGCTGATCTTAATTAAAACAAAAATAACAGTATTCTGTCAATCGATAAATGAAATGCAGGGAAATCTCAGGCAGGCCTGTTTTCTGCTGTTTTTCTGCCGATAACTCTTTTTTGCGCAGTTGAATAAAAATTTGATACTTCTGCTCGCATATCGTCATAATTTAAAAGGGTAATATCTTCGATAACTGATTCAGGATCAGCGCCCCGTTTCAGTCCGTTGACGAGATCAACAATAATTCCGTGTCCGTAATTAGTTATGAGATAATCGATTGTATAGTAAGACTGAATATACGCAATCCTGACCGTATCAAAACTCATGGTGCAGATTTCAGGATTCTCCAGATTCTCATACTGTAAAAAATCGTTAGCCTCACTGATTTCCCCGGCGCTTTCACAGGCAGTATACTGAGCTAACCCTTCATTTAACCAGAACGGAGTATTGCGGCAAGTCAATGATGACAACGCGTGATGTGTTAACTCGTGAACCGCTGTTTGCCTGAGAGCTATTTCATTATTATGATTAACCAGAAGCCTGATTTTACCGTCATAAATGCCGATAGCATATTTCAGCGCATGCGGTTCCAAAAACGTTTGCCGTGTAGGGAACAGGTAGACCACTATTTCATGCTGTGCGGTAAACCCGAGCCAGCTCTCAAGCCGGAGATACCCATCTACCAGCGCTTCTGACACCCATTGTGCCCGCTCTTCATACGATTCATCAGGATAGTATATCACAAAGGGGTGGGCGGATATCTTCTTGTAGTCAGTTACAATCTGCTTTTCTTTTTTTAGCCGCTCTATTTTGTCAGCGTCGATTGTTTTAGTTAAACCGGTGTTTAACGTTATGTAATTATCGATCGCCTGATCGTAATCTTCCAGTAATCCGTTTATTTTTGCTGACAGACGGAGTAACGCGGGGTCATTCGATTTGTAGATAAGCGCAATGTTGATCTCTTTTTTGGCGTTGAACAGATCGCCCTGCGCGTAATAAAGTAAAGCCAGCAGGGTATGAAGCGTCTCGTTCCCTGTATTAAGTTCAGACGCCCTTTCGAGGAGTGGTATTGCCAGTTCGGGGTAACCGTCTTTTTTAAGCTTCAATGCATATTCTATATAAATCATTTCAATAGTATGCTTGATCTCTGAGTTGTTCGGGTGGGTGATTAAGGCTCTTTTTCCCGCTTCGATTAAAGATTCGTACTTATCATTGCTCAAAAAAGTTTGATTGTGCTCTATAAAATCGTTCGATTGCGGTTCAGCAGAAGGGGCAATCATAAGGCTGATTATTATTAGCGCTAATCCGATCGTTCTGTTCATGGCCTGTTCTCCTTTCATCAGCCATATAATGCATATTTGGTACCAGAGTATTTTATGCTCGAAAGATGAATCTATCAGGGGTAAAAAGTTAAATTATTTTACATTATTAATCAGTCAGGTATGGGGTTGGCGCTTGATAGTGCCTGATAGAGTTTGATTGTGTTTTTGGCACATAATCGTCGGATATGCCGTGACAAAGTCATCAGCGATGAGATCTTCCCAAGATACGGAAAAAGGTGCTATCTTGACCCTTTATTGATACCTTCGAAATACTACAGGTGTAAGCTTGTAGATGGAAGTCATCCGCTTTAGCGGACGAACGAAATTAGATCGAAAAAATGCTACGGCTGTAAATCAGTAGAAATTTACTGTAATTATTTCCCTTTACGAAGGAAAAATACACATATGCTCAATAATAAAAATGTGGTGGGCTCTGGGATAATTGTTTCGGCAGTTACAGAAAATTTATCAAATCTTACATCCAATGAAGTAGATGGGCGTTCATTTAAAATGTTCGGTTGTTGATTGACTGAAAATAATACTTTGACTGCTCCATTCAGCTCAGGGTAAGTCAATGAACCCAATAAAACAGGTCCATACCCACGGTCTATCCAAGCAGACATGGTATCGTCTTCTCGGCTTATACCTAACTTTCCATGCATTGTAGTGTCGATTGAACCACCGAAGTATTCGGAAGGTGGAATATTCGCATAACCGAATGATATTTGATTACTATCATCGATATTCAGTGCAGACCCAAAGTAGGTGCCGTTGTAGTGTCCATCGTCGTCAATAATTCTAACGACTAATCCCACATAATTCCATCCTCCATTATTAGCTAAAGGAAAATCAATCATGTCATATTCTACCCAAATCGAGAAATCACCCCCGATAATAAAACGAGATTGAATAGATGCGGCAACTGTTGTAGTTGTGCCATCATCGGCTGATTTTGATATTCTCAATCGATAAGATTCATCTGGAGCTATTATTGTCCAAGGTGAATTAATTGCATCATAGCGTTCAATATCCCATAGGTTATTATTTATACCACTATCAAAGCTGTCAGTTAATGTTATCGCATTTGCTGAAAAGGAAAATATTATAATGACGAATACTACATTAAAAAATGTTTTAAGCATTTGTCGAGACCTCCTTAAAAGAGTTATTTTATTATAAATTTATAATACTGTTTTTTTTATAAAAGTCAATCAATTATAACATAATACTCTTCAATGCTCTTGAAAGTTTGTTCGCCGTCTCTGCAAAGGTTATAGAAGATGAAATGATGGCTAGAATGACAGCGTACTTTTTAGTATTGCATTTCGGCACTGAGCGGAATATACGATACTGAGGTATCCTGTATCAACAGATACCAAAAATAGTATAAAAAAGTGCGGTGCGTGATTTTACAAAGATGGGAACAGCGGGTATAATTATATATAAGAGAAAGACTTTTGACTTTTAACGCGAGGTGGGATCATGAGAAAGAGTGTAATGCATACCCTGATAACGGTATCGGTAATTTTGTTTTGTAATTCTGTCTATCCACTGACCATGTCATATTACCAGAACGACGGCAAAGGAGCCGCTTCCGCAACGGATTGCGTCGGCGTTGATTCATGGAACGCGCCGTGGCCTCCTGACGCTGGCGGTGTTTATTCCGGCGGCGGATTCGGCAGGTTATGTTACCTCGGTTTCTTTAACATATTCGGCGACGGGCAATATCAGATCAAAGAAGATTCAACGGTATTACAGGCGACACTGTATATCACAGACAGTTACAGCGGCGGTTTTTCAGGAAACGGAACGTTGTACCGGGTTACTACGGAGTGGCATGAATCGACTCTGAACTGGTCTCGGTATCTGGCTGGAGACGGGCAGTATACCACTGCCGGCGGCATACATTTTTCTTATTCATACTCTGCGCCGCAAACGGTTGCGATCAATGTGACGAGCTATCTTCAGGAGTGGGCGGCTGAACCGGATTCCAATTTCGGGTGGATGTTTACAACCGACCGTACAACGGAATGGTATACTGACGATACTTATATGGTATCATATCGTCCTAAACTGGTTGTGCAGTATGAACTGCCTGTCGAACCGCCGGATCTTCCGTCGCCTGTTCCTGAACCGGCGACGATTGTCCTTGCGGCAATGGCGTTCGCGACTGTTCTTCGCAGGGTGTTTAAGAAATAAATTCCGTACTTGATTCCTTTTAAACAGAGCGGCAGAAAATTTCTTTTGTTGGATTGACGCGTTCTCTCAACCGCCAGCGTTTTCATTGCAGGCGTGAAATCCGGAAGTCCGTTCTGCGTTTTTTTCCATACCAGATCATTGTTCGATACAACGCTAAATATACTGATAACATTCATGAAAATTCCCGGTTAGTTTTCTCGGTAGTGTCGTCACTAGTTGCGATAATTGTCTGTGAGCATGGCTGATGTGCATCTCAGGTTCTCAACAAACAGGCGGCAGTATGATTTATCCGGATTCTGTAGTTTATAGACATAACTGCATACGATTGCCGCCATGACAAAAATTGCTATGAGGCTGTACAGGCTTGTGTTTTCTTTCATGACCGTTTCCTTTATGCTGTTGCGACTGGTTCCATGCTTCTGCAATAGGGTTAGTCTTACAATAATTATGCCAAATCGTATATTAGCGCAAAAAAGAGATGATTTAAGTTCAAACAAGGTCTTTTTTACATTCTAATTACAATATTAATGTAGTAAATATATTTTACATTTTATGCAGGGCATGGAATGATGAGTCAGTGTTTCTGGTGTATATCTTTTTTATTCCAAAAGAAAAATGATACATTACGATGGATCGGTTCTGATATGATATGCAGATAAACAGGTAGTGTCCTGTGACAGAAAATTAACTTAATAGAGGGATGGATATGTTATTAGCGTCAGTGGTGTTAATTGCGGGTTTTGTTCTTCTTATCAAAGGCGCGGATTATCTTGTCAGCGGGGCGTCGGCATTGGCGAAACGGATAGGCGTATCTGATCTGGTTGTCGGGCTGACTGTGGTGGCGTTCGGCACGTCGACACCGGAACTGCTGGTCAACATTTTTGCCAGCGCGCAGGGCAATACTGATATCGCAATCGGCAATATAGTGGGGAGCAACATATTCAACATATTTCTCATTTTGGGCATATCCTCGCTGGTGTATCCTTTGGCGGTCACAAAGGGGACTGTCTGGAAAGAAATACCGTTCAGTCTGCTTGCTGTGCTGGTGCTTGGCGCTCTTTCCAATGATATTTTGTTTGACCGGGCCGGCGCTTCCGTGCTCGGCAGAATAGACGGGTTTGTATTTTTAAGTTTTTTCGTGATTTTTCTCTATTATATTGTCAGTATTTCTACGCGGACAGATGCCAATCAGGGTGAAGGCGCAGTTCAGTTCAGCGTAACCAGATCTCTGGTGATGACTATCGGAGGCCTCGCGGCATTGGTATTCGGGGGAAAGCTGGTGGTTGACAGCGCGGTGACGATTGCGTCCAGCCTCGGTGTCAGCCAATCGCTGATCGGGCTGACAATTGTCGCGGCAGGGACGTCCCTGCCTGAGCTGGCAACTTCTGCGGTGGCGTCGTACCGGAAGAACGCTGAGATTGCGGTGGGTAATATTGTCGGATCAAATATCTTCAATATTTTCTTCATACTCGGCATATCTTCTCTGATCAAACCCCTGCCGATAGTTGGAGTGATAAACATTGACATTCTGGTACTGATCGCAAGCACTCTTTTGCTATTCTTTTTTATGTTCACCGGCAAACGCCGCATGATCGACCGATGGGAAGGGGCTGTATTTATTATGCTGTATCTTTCCTATATGGTTTTTCTCATAAAAAAGGGATAAATTCCCGCCAGGCTTTTATAGCCGATACCGGCGCAGAACCATGTCTGTTGTTGCGCCATTTCTTGTGAAAAATGCTTCGTTTTTATTATCATTTTGCTGTGGAGACATTTAAAAAACATACACGCAATTATGGAAAAATTTTACAGAGTTTTGGCTCATAAAATTCGCAAAAAAAATATAAAAAAATTCCTAAAAAATATACTTTTTTTTATTGCACCCGATAATGTATATGGTATCATATGAGCATATGAACATTAAGGAATATGTACATAAGGGGAGAAGATGGACGTAAAGGAATTGGTCCTGTTTTTGAAGATACTCGCTGACGAGACGCGTCTGCGTATTATTAATATTATAAGTAAGAAAAAGACATCAGTTACTGATATCTGTTATATTCTGGATATGAATCAGTCCGCCGTATCCAAACATCTTGTTAAGTTGCGTTTGATGGGAGTTGTCAAGGATGTGAGGGAAGGCAGTTTTATTATGTACAGCCTCAACCGTCAGAACGATCAGTATGTTAAAATTGTCCGGTTTCTGATCCGGAATTTTGGCTCGGTTCAGACGTTTGAGAATGATTTGCACCGGCTGAATGAATTAATTGAACAATCAAAGAAGCAATAAAAACGCCGCAGGAGGCATTATGAATCAGGCAGTCACTCAGGTAGGTCAGGACGCACGGAAAGAGAAACACCATTTTAACGGCAAGGTGCCAGATGACGATGTTCCTCTGGGATCGGGCAAAAAATCGGGCAGTCGGGCGTTTAACAGTATTGAACAGCTCGATAAGCTGATTTTCATCAAAGACGATGAAAAATCCGCCCTTAAGGAGGTTGAAAAACGTTACCATATGCTGGTGACAAACTATTACCTTTCCCTTATAAAAAACCCTCTTGATGAGAATGATCCCATCCGTCTTCAATGTATACCGCATGTTAATGAATTAAATGATACGCTGGAAGCAAGTATTGACCCGCTTGGCGAAAAGGATATGTCGCCGGTGTCGTGCCTTGTGCACAGGTATCCTGACAGGGCATTACTGCTGGTAACAGGCACTTGTTTCATGTATTGCCGTCACTGTACCCGTAAAAGGTTGTGGGAGAGCGGCTGTACCGGCCCTATGCCTCTGGATGAAATTCAGGAGGCAGTTAATTATGTCAGAAACAATACCAGTATCAGGGAAATTATCGTATCCGGCGGAGACCCGTTGACGTTGCCGACAGAGCGGCTGGATTATATTCTGTCGCTGGTGTCCGATATTCCGCATATAGAGGTGATTCGCATCGGAACGCGCGCTCCTGTTGTTTTTCCTCAGCGTGTTGACGCTGGGCTGGCAAAAGCGCTTGAGAAGTATAATCGCTTGTGGATAAACGTGCAGTTTAACCATCCGAATGAAGTTACGCCTGAATCGGCAGAAGCCTGCCGCCGCCTGCAAAAATGCGGTATTCCGCTGAGCAATCAGTCTGTACTTTTAAAAGGTATTAATGACGACCCTGCTATTATGATTGAATTGTGCCATAAACTGCAGAACATCCGTGTCCGCCCCTATTACCTGTTTCAGTGCGACCCTGTTATCGGCGCGTCGCATTTCCGTACCAGCGTGTTTAAAGGTATTGAAATCATGGAACATATGCGCGGGCATACCAGCGGTATGTGCATTCCTGTATTTGTGATAGACGGGCCTGAAGGCAAAGGGAAAATCCCGGTCGGCCCGAATTATGTCCTGTCGATGGCGCCGGACAAGCTGATCTTGCGTAACTACAAGTTTCAGGTATTTGATTACGAGAATCCTGCTCCTGTGGAGTCGTGAGGGCGGCATGAATAGTCCTGAGAAAATCACTATACCTGTCGGGTTGTGTTATAACCTGAAGTCCGGGCATCACAACGGAGATGACGACGAAGAGTACGACACTATTGAAACCATTGATTTTCTTGATGAGCAGTTGTCGTCTTTTGGCTTAACTGTTTACAGAATGGAACAGGACAACACGCTGTTTCATAATCTGCTGGAAAAAAAGCCTGCTTTTGTCTTTAATATCGCTGAAGGCAGGGGAAAAACCAGATCACGGGAATCACAGGTACCGTGCCTGCTGGACTGGTTGTCAATACCGCATTATGGTTCTGACGGCATCGCTCTTGGTATCACTCTTGACAAACTGCTCACAAATACCATGCTCGCGCACAACGGTATACCCGTGCCTAAAATGTATATGGCAGATGATATGAAAGCATGCGACGCGCTTGCGTCTCATTTTGACGGCAGGCCTTTTATTGTCAAGCCGCGATGGGAAGGTTCATCCAAAGGTATTTTTAACGATTCCGTTGTTGATTCTTTTGCGGATTGTAAAGACCGGGCTAGGCGGATATTGTCATCGTATCATCAGCCTGCTTTGATTGAAGAGTTTATTACGGGAGATGAAGTGACTGTCGCTGTAAAGGGGAATGAAGAACTTTCGGTGATTGGTATGATGCGGATATCGGAAAAATCGCCTTCTGACCGCTTTGTGTATTCTCTGGAAAACAAAAGGGAATGGCAGACAAATATATTGTATCAACGCGCGTCTGACTCTATTCCTCCTGCTGTTTGTTCCGCGATGCGGGACAATGCGTTCGCCGCGTTCAGGTGTCTTGACCTTCATGATGTGGCGCGGATAGATTTCCGCATAGACAGCAAAGGAGTGCCGAGAATCATTGATATAAATCCTTTGCCGGGGTTATCGCCTGAGTACAGTGATATCATGTTGATTTCAAAACTGCATGACCGTGATTTTACTGAGGTGGTGCGGGAAATCATCGCTATCTCTTTGCGGCGCAACAAAATAGTGGTTTGATTTGATGTATACAGCTATCGTTGTTGCCAGTGAAGTCAACCCTCGTGCCGATAACGAAGACGCGATGCGCTGTGCTCAGTCGGTAGGAAGGGCCCTTGACGGTCGCGGAATTGAGTCTGCCATTATACCGTTAAACGAATCAGCGTTCGACGGCAATGACCCTGTCATTGACAGGCGGTTATTCGCCGGAGCGGATTGTGTCTTTAACCTGTTTGAAGGGTTCAGCTACAACTCGTATGCTGAGGTGGTTTTTGCCGAGTGGCTGGAAAAAAACAGCATTCCGTTTACCGGAAACGCCAGCCGGGCATTGCGGATATGCCTTGATAAAAGCGCGTGCAAAAAAGCTCTCGCCCTGAATGGGATCCCGACACCGCACGGGGCAATGACATGTTCCGTGGAGAGCCTTGACAGCCTGTCTTTGCGCTATCCTGTCTTTATAAAACCTGCCAGTGAAGACGCCAGTGTTGGAATTGACTCGGGAGCATTGTGCTGGAATGAAGAGAGCCTCAGGCGGGAAATGGAGAAAAAAATTCGATTGTATCCGGAAGGAATGATTATAGAAGAGTTCCTGCCGGGTGTTGAATATAACGCGTCATTTATAGGGAGCGCACAGCTGATAGCCGTTGCTCATATAGATTATGCTCAATATCCTGACCTCCCTCCATTTCTGACGTACGACTCGAAATGGAACAGGGAAAGCAGGGAATACAGCGCTATCCAGCCGGTTATTTGCAATGATAACAGTATACGGGAAAGGATCCGGCGCATAGGCAGTGACGCGGCGCAGGTGCTGGGATGCGGGGGATATTTCCGTATAGATTTCAGAGAGAAAAATGGTAACCTGTATGTAATTGATGTCAATCCGAATCCTGATATTAATGAGGACGCCGGTTTTTCAAATCATGCGCGAAGCGCAGGGTATACATATCAGGATATGATTGAACTGATCGTTAAAGAATCTTTCGGAGGAAAAAATGGACGTGCATGAAATTGATCGTTATGTTGGAATAGCAGAGAGAACAGAGGTTTTTTCTCCTGAGGAAATAGAGACTCTCTATGAGATACTTGCTGAACACGAAGAGGAAGGCTACGAAATTGTTTCCAAAAAAGACGGCGACGTTTTGCAGGGGTATATCATTTTCGGACGCACGCCGTTCACTCAGTCAGGCTGGGATATTTACTGGCTGGTAGTATCGCCGGACAGCCAGCGAAAAGGTGTTGGACGGTATTTGATAGAAACCGCCGAGAAGGTTATGGTACAAGCTCATGGATACGCTGTTGTCCGTATTGAGACGTCATCCAGAGATCATTATCTCAGCGCTCGTACAACATATGAAAGATGCGGGTATACCCGTGCCGCAGTGATTCAGGACTTTTACAAAAGGAACGATTCGCTGGTAATGTTTACCAAAAACCTTGAAAGCGGAGCAACTGTCAGGAACTAAAAATGTTTAGCATACGGCGTATTTATGACGATGTCCTGCCTGTTGACAGGCACGCGCTCAGTCAGGTACAGCAGATCCTCAGAGAACAGTTTCCGCTTGTATCCTCTGAGGATATCGAGAAAATACCCGTGCAATTGAAAGACCCGCTGACGTTTCAGTACCGCGTTACGCTGTTTGTCGCCGAAGACCTGCGCGGGACTGTGCGAGGGTTTGCCCTGCTGTTGTACTTTTCAGACCTTAATTTCTGTTACCTTGATTATATTTCCGCCGCCCGTTTGGAAACAGGCAAGGGGATCGGGGGAATACTCTATGAAAGAGTCAGGGAAGAAGCGCTTGAACTTGGCGCAGTCGGGCTGTTTATGGAGTGCCTGCCGGATGACCCTGCGTTGTGCCGGGATAAAAAGATACTGAAACAGAATCAGGCACGGCTTGTTTTCTATGAACGGTTCGGTGTTCGCCCGATTGCGAATACGAAATATGAAACGCCCCTCAAACCTGAAGACGACAACCCGCCATACCTTTTATTTGACGATCTGGGCAGAAAGAAACCTCTACAGCGTAATTACGCGCGAAGAATAGTACGCACCATACTGGAACGCAAGTATCCCGATGTCTGTCCCACAAAATACATTTCCATGGTCGTGTCGTCGTTTAAGGATAATCCTATCAAAATGATGGAATTTCGCTATATTAAACCGGAACAGGTGTCCGCTTTAATGCCCCATGTCCCTGACGATAAAAAAATAATTCTTACTGTCAATGATATCCATGAGATACACCATGTCCGTGAACGGGGATATGTGGAATCGCCTGTCAGAATAAAAGCGATTAAGAAAGAACTTGAACGGACCAACCTTTTTTTGCAGGTAAAAACCAAACATTATCCGCAAAAAAACATTGAAGCGGTCCACGACAAAAAGTATGTCGATTATTTTAAGAGTGTGTGCGAGGTGATTGAAAAAGGGAAATCCATTTATCCGTACGTGTTTCCGATCAGGAACCGTACACGTCCTCCTGTTGAACTGCCGATGCGGGCGGGATATTATTGTATCGACACATTCACGCCCATCAATGAAAACGCGTGGTGCGCGGCGAAACGGGCTGTTGACTGCGCACTGACTGCCGCAGACTTTATTCTGAAGGGTTCCCGTCTGGCGTATGCGCTGGTCAGGCCGCCGGGGCATCATGCTGAGATAAACAGTTTCGGCGGGTTTTGCTATCTCAACTCCGCGGCCATTGCGGCGCATCGGTTAAGCAGGTTCGGGAAGGTAGCGATACTGGATATCGATTACCATCATGGTAACGGGCAACAGCACATTTTCTACAACAGAAACGATGTACTGACGATTTCTATTCACGGGCATCCCAAGTTTGCGTACCCCTTTTTCACCGGGTTCAAGGATGAGAAAGGCGAAGGGGATGGGCTTGGCTTCAACGTAAATTACCCTCTGCCTGAGAAGATAACGCCTGAAAAGTATTGTGAGACGCTTCAGAACGCGATTGGAAAAATCGAGGGGTATCAACCGGAATTCGTTGTCGTTGCGCTTGGCGTCGATACGGCAAAAGGCGACCCGACAGGGACGTGGAGTATGCGGCCTGCTGATTTTTTCACTATCGGAAAGCTTATCGGAGCCATAAAAAAGCCGATTCTTTTTTCTCAGGAAGGGGGCTATAATTCCCGCCAGATTGGCGTTAATGTCAGGCAGTTCTTTCAGGGAGTACGGCACACCCATCGCTGATCTGCCAACAATGGATGTAAACCGTACTCCCTGTAATCAATGCTTGTTATATATGCAATTTTGATCGTCGGATAACAGAGAGCGATGAAAAAGTCACAAGATAATGTCATTGAGACCCCCAAAGGGGCTGTGGCAATCTCAGCTCTATTCATTTTGAAATCACCACGTCGCTAACGCAAAAACTTAGAATTTTTCAGCACTCCCAACTTACTCTACGCTGAGAGTGATCTTGTCTATCGCATTTATAATCTGATTAAGCTCTTGTAGCGCAACATTTTCTCTATTTAATGTCTTGTCAATGGCAGGCTTTAACGCCATTACTCCGTCGGCTGTCTGGTCTTTCTGGAGGTACCGCTGAATATCTCTTAAGTCTGAGATATATGGGCCAATATTGCTTTTTGCCTGTTCCATTTTTACAAGAATTTCGCTCATTACTTTTTGAGATTCTTCAATCCGTTTTTGCCCTGCGGCTGTAATTTCAGGATTTTGTATTTGCGCGACTTCATTGTTCCATGAATCAAAATAGTTCGATGTATTGGTTTGCATATCAAGGTTAATATCACGCACTTCCTGTGCGACGCGTTCGAGCTCCACCATCTCCTGATTAAATAAATCAATCTGCCGTTGAGTATTTAAGCGAGGATTTTTTACAAGGTCACGCAGGGTTTCACTGGTTCGTTCAAGGTATAATTTACCGTTAGCGAGGGAATGACGGAGATTGACCAAACTGGTCGCTGTTCCGGGAGGCAGTTGTGCTTTCTGGGTTGCGCATCCGGCAATCATAAGCATTACTCCAAGGATTAAAAGCAGACTCTTTTTCACGGTGTTCATTGTTTTCTCCTTTTAAATTAGTTATGAAACAACCATACGTTTTCATACTACTCGAAAGCGGTAATTTTTAAAATATTTTTTAAACAATTTAAAATGCTAATCGCAAATATCGGCTTTAAATAACCAACAGACTGATGTATTGCGTTATGTATTTGATAATCAGGATATGGAGATTTTTTGTCACAGATAGTCGAAAAGGCTTAGTCGTATCTGATTTGTAGTCAGAGTGAACAGTATGGTGTAAAGCGAAAAGGTTCAATTGAACTTTAATTTTGTCAATGTGTTTAGTGTGATGTTTTAGAAATGCCGCATTGTCCTACTCAACAACGGTAATTTTATAGAGTCGGGCAGGCTCTAACTGCGGATGCAGTATTTCCTTATCTTCATCGCCTTCATCCTGATACGATGACACTGGCTCCGATGCCGCAACATTGTCTTTTAATAGTACGAAATCCGGTCCGAGCGAACCGTCTTTTGCCCAGATACGATATGTTTTTCCGGCAACACCGTTCCATTCGATAATAAATCCCAGAGTCGGGGGATTCTGTCGAATTACGGTTACACGCAGGTATGATTCCGCATCGTTCGGATCTGTTCCGGCGACGGCTTCCTGATAGTCGGAGAAACTGTCGTTATCCGAATCAGCGTTAAAGGGGTCTGTGCCGTAATCGAAAATTTCCTGCATATCGTTGAGCCCGTCATTGTCAGGGTCGGCGTTGACCGGGTCAGTATTGTGAACCGATATTTCGGTGTTATCTTCCAATCCGTCGCCGTCTGTGTCACGCAGAGCCGGGTCGGTACCGTGAGTATTGATTTCATCCAGATCGCTCAGTCCGTCTCCGTCATAATCGCCGTTAATGAAACGCATAGACGGCAAAGTACCGTCAAAAAGGGCTATCCCGCTCTGTGAACTCAATACAGCGGAGTTGTACCCTACAAGCACGCCGTTGGTTCCCGTGGCATTCTCGATACCGACAGTGGCTGAACTGCCGTTATTGGCAAGAGTACCGTATTGAAACTCTATGAGTGAATCGAGTTCGTATAAAATGATCTGAAAAGTGAGCGTTAATTGCGGAGCCGAAGCAAGGCTGATTCCGCTCCACTGCACCACAAATCGCCGTGAAGGAGCTGATCCGAGCACAGCGGCATATACCGCACCGGATGTGATTGCCAGATCGTCCCAGAAGGGCGCGATATACGCATCAGGGTCATTCGATCCATGATAAGGAATAGTTTTATTCGAAACTGCTGTGGCGTGCGGGCTGAAGGTAATATAGCCGTTACTGCTAATTTTTAAGGTGTTGACAGAACTGTACAAATCACCGAAAAACCTGAAGAAAAATCCGGGCGGTAACGTCAGGCTGGCAGATACATCATCGCCTGTAAGCGGCACAAGATTTTCGCCAGACGATATATCTGCAAATCGAGAAGATACATTTTCGAAGCCTGCGGCAGACATCGGGAAACGCACACCGGACGTGAACGGGTCGGACACAGAAAAAGAGACGGTTTCTTCTGTAAAGTTCCATACCCTGAGATGCGCTTCACCGTTGTTCAACTGAACTCTCACCGAGTTTGTTCCTGCTCCATTGAGTATGGAGCCTTTCACAGCCGGATCAGCAAAGAAAGCGGAACCGCTGACCTGTGCATCAATCACCAGCGTATTGACAGGCGTCAGCAGGTCGCCATCCAATGACCACAACTGGAATTTCACCGGAGCGGGCGCCGGATTACCGATAAACGTGTCAGGCGGTTTTATAATGACCAGCCGCGCGTGAACAGGTATTGGGTCGACAGCGTCGTTTACTCCGTCGTTGTCGCTGTCCTGTTTACGAGGGTCGGTGCGAAACCCGTCTGTTCCGTAATAGGCTTCTTCGCCGTCAGACAGTGTATCTCCATCTGTATCAGCGGTTTTAGGTTGTGTTTGATAGATCAGTACTTCATCGCCGTCCGAGAGTCCATCGTCGTCAGAATCAGAATCGTTCGGCGCGGTCAGGATGGAAAGTTCGTTTTCATTGGATAGCCCATCGTTATCAAAGTCTCCCTCCGCGCCATTAATACCAGTTGAAGATGTGGGGTCAAGCCCGTAATCGTGTTCCCACTTATCCGGCAGTCCATCGCTGTCCGTGTCAGGGTTGACCGGATCGGTAAAACTGATTGTTCGTTCGTCTTCATTGGATAGCCCGTCGTTATCATAATCTCCCGCAGAAGGAAGAAAATGAGCTGTTGTGTCATCGGCGGTAGAAAGGATTATTGACATCCCTTCACTCACGGATGATGTATTATAGGAAAACTGGACGCCGAGCGCACCTGAACTGTTTTCCAGTCCGACAGTTGCGCTTCTTCCGTCAGCGATACGCGTCTGTCCGTTCACCAGTTTTTCATAATGGAACAAAATAAGGTTGCTGTGTTCAAACAGGACAGCATGAAAGGTGAGTGAGGCATTGAACAGTTCTCTTGAATCATAAATGCCGTGATCCTTCCACCGTATACGGAATATAGTCCCTGCGTTATTCTGCTGAATGCCATACGATATTTTGCCTGTACCGTGTGACTCTATGTTGAGGTCGTCCCAGTAAGGAGCTATAAAGTTATCTGGGATTGAGGCGTCGGGTATGGGGTCGTTGGTGTACATCTGCTGGTAAAATGCTTCTGTGGGGATACCTTCAAACAAGGTAAATGTGATAAATCCGTTCGAGTGTATATCCGCATTGGCAACTGCCTGTCCGAAAAAGGTAAAGGCAATATTAACCGGAACATTCCGTTCAAAATCGTCGACAAACTGAACGGGGGAATCGGTCATGGCACTGCCCATTTCAGGTATTTGAAAATAGCCGGAATAGTACGGTACAGCGGCGGAAAACGTTAACAATCCGAGAGAATCGCTGTCAACTGCTTGAATGGCAACATTTTCTACAACAGAGCTGGATATATCGATGCTGACCACGCCTCCAGTTGTCTGTACTACAGCTGTCGATGTTCCGCCTCCGCTGACCAGCGTACCGGTATTAGCCGAACTGGCAAATACTGCACTGCCCGTGCAGGTTAAACTGAATTCTATACCGTTTTTATTGATTAGGTTATGATATAAATCCCTGATTTCCGCTACAACAGTGGTGCTTTCTGACGCCAGAACACCGTGCGTGACGCGCATCTTGACATATGTGTGAGCAGGAATAGTGTCGGTCGAGTCGCCGATAGAATCGTTATCAGAATCGGCTAATAGAGGATTCGTGAAAAAAGCGTCAGTTCCCGGTGTTGTTTCTTCCAGATCGTCTATACCGTCATTATCCGTATCGGCGATACCGGGACTGGTTCGATACCCGTCGGAGCCGAGTACAACTTCTTCGGCATCCCGAATACCGTCGCCATCGTTATCCGGCTGAGTTATGAGCTCTTCTATGGATATGTCAATACCGTTGACGATGCCGTTGGGGATAATCGTAACCGGGTCGGCGTTTGCAATAAGTGATTCATTCGCGTAAAATGTTTTTTTATAGCCGAATTGTTCCGGTACCCGTACATATGCCTGAGTTGATGTGATGCCTGTCAGTTCGTATGTTCCGTCACTGCCGGTAATGGCGGATGTGATGACGTTTTCGCTGTTGTCGACGGCTTCCACCGTGAATCCAAGAGCGTTTTCCGGAAAATTCGTGACAGTAACCTGCCCTTTTATACTGCCGGGATCCGCGGGGCAGGCATCAGCAGGGAAGAAACAGAAAAAAAAAAGTAAAACTAAAGAGCCGCCTATGTTTTTTTTACACATTATTTAACTCACCTGAAGGAATATTTTCGTTATATACCTTATAATCGGCTCCTTGTGTATTCTGTATTACAAAATACCTCTTTTTTTATCCGGCGTTACCTGATGTTTTTTCTTTTTCTCAGTAATGAAAGTGCCCCCATGCACACCAGAATTACGGTTGCCGGTTCAGGGATCAACAGCGTGGGGTACTGCATCTGAAAATAATCTTCGGCGAATAATCCCGTTTCTGTTGACATGGCGATCGCGATTTCAGCGTATTCACCCGGAGCGAGGGGCCCGACATTGAATGCGATAGCGAACGCGTATTCAGCCAGCGACGTGTAATGTGTCGGGATACCGCTGGTATAAAATAATCCTGCATCGGAAAAATTGAGAGTTCCATTATAGTAGATTTCATCATACACAGCATCACCGCCGCCGCTTATGGTTCCCGGCCCTTCAATCATGTACCTGTCCGCGCCGAAAAGTTCACCGTCTTTCAGCATTACGCCATGAAAAAAGATTTCAGTGTTGTCTGCCTGATATTGATGAAAAATAAGATTTTCCGCATGTCCTCCTTCCAGCAATGCCAGAGTGGCCTGTTCGTCATTGAGCAGTCCAACCCGCTGAGCCGGATTTTCAGTATTTGATCGGAATAAATCGGCGTTGAGGTAATTCATCATCCAGATATTATTCACTGTTGAGGCGGTATTATTCGAAATGGTGTAGTGCTGAATGATGTACGGAAGCCCGGTCTGCGCTGGTGACGCGTCGGTATATGTCGGTGTTACCGTGAGGGTAATCATGGACGAGAAAGCGCTTTCCGTGAGAAAATAACCTGCTCCGCCAGTATCATCGGTCGATATAGCGGCGTCGAATTCGTGAACCTGCGCAAGAGGTGCGTTGACACCGTTTGCTCCGGCAAAATTAATGCCCGGTGATGAGATTTGGGCGACAGGAGACATTACGTCGTAACTCGGGTCAAACCAGATACCCGACTCACCTTTAGACCCGAATGTCCCATCCATCAGGGCCGCCGCGTACGTTTGCCCGCTGATGAGCATGACGCTGAGACAGATGAGCAATCCTCTCTTACAGGCTAGTGTACCCATTCTGTTTGCACTCCTTTGATATATGTTAGATGTATTATTTTTCACGAAAAAAATATTCATTATCGTCTCCTCCTCTTCGGCACAGTTTTGTTTATGACAGGAGACGACACAATCCCTTCTTTTCCGGTTATGGAATCAACTGAGATACAGAAAAAGTCGTAGCTCTGTTCCATGATAACGTCGTAATCAATGAAGGTGAATATGCTTTGCAGTTGTGTATCTGTGACTGTTGCTATACCGGCATCATCGCGATAAACATTATATGTGCTGACGCCTGTTTCTTCCGGCCATGTCAGCTGTACAGCATAACTAGTGGCAAACAGGTCGAGGCTGGATGGCGGCGCTTTGCCTGCTGTCAGGTTAATGCCTACACTGTCAGAACCGTTCAGGAGCGAATCGTTTTCGATTCTCTGTGCTATTGCCGTGATAATGCCCGGGTACAGTTCGCCGGATGGCGCTGTCGAAGGCACGGGAGCTTGAATAGCGACCGTATAGACATAATTTGAAGGATCGAAAGATCCATTAACCAGTTCGCCGTTTTTCACCACAACAATATCCGAGACCAGTGATAGCGAGTCGGAGAATTTCAACACGAGTGTTTCAAGGTCTGACGGCGCAAGCATGGTGAATCCCTGCCAGACCTCGAATTTAATGGTGATTATATCGCGGATACAGTGATACGTCATGCCTTCCACAGGCAGGTTAATGATGATATCCAGAAGTTGGTTCAGTTCACCGACAATGATTGCCCGTGAAGCTTCATTATTTGTATTATTCGCATCGGTATAGGTATTATCAAAGCGTACTTCGATAATATATACGCCCTCAGCGAAATTTGTCCATGATGTCGATAAATATTTAGTCGTTCCGGCGTAGAGTTGAGGAATATAGTGCGGGTATCCTATTTGAGTGTCGCTGAAAGTCGGATATATCTCATGGAACCCTACGGGTATATCTTCTTTATAGCCGAACCCGTCAGCCCGGATTATCGCGCCGATGGATATTTCTTCGCCAAGCTGTGGATTATCGTTGCTGAACACGATATCTCGTGAATGGACATAAGCGTCAAACAGGTTCGGGTCTACAACTACGGGATCGCCTGAGTAACCTCCTGAGCTTTCACCGGTTCCTGTAAATATTTTGCCGCCCGCCGGAATGCTGATACCCGCGCCGCCTCCGCCGAACCC
>QZJZ01000085.1 GCA_003599815.1 Candidatus Auribacter fodinae | reverse complement strand
TTAGCGACGTGGTGATCTCAAAATGAATAGAGCTGAGATTGCCACAGCCCCTTTGGGGCTTCGCAATGACATTCTCTTGTGACTTTTTCATCGCTCTCATGTTGGATAAGATACATATGCGCATATCAGAGCATTGAGTCTACTGCCTGGCGGGTACGGTTGTATTCTTCTATTTTCGAAGCAGACGGACGATCACTGTCAGCCCCGCGTGACAGTTTCCCAAGCTGGCTGTCGGTCAACCCGAGTTTCGAGGAAAGGCCGCGCAGTGTCGTAACGCCCAGTGCGGATGTCAGCGTTGCCAGCGATTGCGCGTCAGGCATTATTACAGGCGGCAGTACTAACGGCTGGTCTGCAAATACGCCATGTTTTTCAGGCGGATCGTTAAAACCGTCATTATACGCTACAAATCCTTTATACTCAGGATTGGTTGTCTCTTTTAACGCCTTTATTACCGGACCAGCGTCACGCAAATAACGAAGCACATTCATGGAGAACGTGATTTCGCCCTTGTACCGCTCCAGCGGTGAAAGGTCGCTGTTCAAATCAATATATACTGGAACCATCCATCTCTTAAGCCTGTTATTTACCGAATAAATGGGAAAATAACCATTACCCGGATATTTTTTACCGAACATCTTCAATAATTCAGGACGTGAGCCGGTAATACGGGCTACTTCTCCATCTGAAAGGTACATACCCTCTCGTGCTGTTGCCAGACGGACAAAACTGTTGTCAAATGCATAAACGTTCACGTCCCATTTATCCACCCACTGCTGAGCGAGTTTCATCCGTTCGTAAAGGTCTTCGATATCGCCCGCGACATTCAGCAGGGCGTATTTCAAGAGAGCCTGCTCAACAAACGCGGCAATGGAATACGCCTCTTTGCCTATGGCGCTTCCCACGCTTCTAATAGAGAGAGACAGATCGTTTCGCGCTGTCTTCTGCGCAATGATGTCGGAAATATAGTTTTCCAGTTGCGCCTGCCAGTTTTCGTAATCCCTGAAAAAGTTGGTTGTGCCTGTTCCGGGGTCAGCCCCAATCAATGCGGAAAGCGCTATATAATCTGAAAGCACCGGAGAATCCTGCGGTTTTTCATGGCGAACCACAGCCTGAAGGTACTCATATAATGTTTCTACCGAGGCAACGCCATAATCCGCCCGTAAGACTTCTGCATGGCGTGCCGCAATCTGGCGCACATAATCCAGCGCGGCAAAAGCGATATGCCGTTTCATTTCTCCAATATACTGTTTCGTTTTCATGAACGTCGGCGGCATCAGCTCGGTGTTGAAATAATCAAACGGTGACCCCACGTACATTGGGGCAAGCAGTTCACGCACAATTTCCGCGTCACGAAAATCACGGGCAAGGCGGTCTTTGGCACTGCTCGAAACATACTCATACTGAGGCTCAGGCTCAGCGTCAGAGCCGCGAGGTGCAAATACTTTTCTGTCTATGAAATCATGCCTGTACATCAGTGACCCGTTTACTATTTCAGGGCTGAACAGGTGTCCGCCCGGCAGTATTTCAAATGACGATACCGCGTCATGCAGAGTACTGCGAAAAACTTCAGCCCGGTACGCCGCTCCCTGAACGCCTACGGATTCCAGTTTCCCGCGAAAAACCGAATAGAGTTCCTTCTGCAGGTTGGAAATCAGCCGCTCAATAACATGAACATCAGTATCCCTCATCATAAAGTCAAGAATTACCGTTCTAACCTGACGCCGCACCGCCGACTGAACAAACAGCTTCTGATGCGTTGGGTCTGTCAGGGAATAGTGATCGTTCAGCATAAATTCCTGCGTGATATTTTCAGCCATATGCCGCAATGACATATCCGCGCCATAACGCACCACCGATAACGGCACACCGCTGTCAATCTGTTCAATCATGGCAGTCAATGTGTTAAGCCCGTTCATTTCGTACACACCCTGCGCCATCGCGCCGCGCATAACGGCAGAAGTATTCGGATCATACATGGCTGAATACATAAACCACTCCATATCAGACAATTCAGCCATTGGTTCAAAATCATCCAACATATTGGAATCAGGAGTATCCGTGATATCAGCGTACGCTTTTAAACCGTCATGCAGAAATAACCCATTACCGGATTTCAGCACACTTTCCATTAATGCCCAATGCATACTCATGGCAGGTTTAAACAACAGAGTCGGCCCGATTCCCATCTTATTTAAAAGCAGGCCCTCAGATAACGAATTCTCTCCGCTGACAACAGCGGCATCCGATCCCGCCATCAGGGCTTTAAACAGCATACTGTCGACGGGAGGAAGATTGACAACCAGTATTGCGCTGTTTTTATCAGCCACAGTAGCATCAGGATAACGGATATCAATATAATTCGCCTGCCCGCTCAGAAAACGACGGTGGCGAGTATCCTGTTCAGACTCGCCCAAAAACGTAAAAATCACCTGCGGTTCAGGATACTGAAGCGCGGCACGCATAAACGAGGCTAGCTCCGAATCTGTCTGTTCGGTCAGGTACCTAAACGACCAGTGCAGATTGCTAAACGTATCGGAATGAAATCCGGGTATGCGGCCGAGCAGGGGTTTCAGTTCTTTGCCTGCCAGCTCTTCATCTATTTCATTCAGTATTTCAGACCGGACTTTCTGCCTGCCGTGTTTTCTGAACATGCCGGCAACATCCATCAGTTCTTTATCAGCCACAAATCCGCTCTGCACGGAATTCTGAACTTCGGAACCAAGTTCAACAGGCGTCATATACAGGTCAACAATCGGTACATCATCGATCGTAGACGGCACAGCCCCTGCGGCAGGGATACGAATAACCACAGGCGCGGCAACCTGCTCCGTTCCTGAAGATAACCGCTCGGAAATGATGCGCAGGCGCGCGTCGGACTCGGTGTCAAAAGATGTGAATAACTGAAGTATGACCGGCTTTTTGCCGGAAACCGTATCAATTTGCGCAAGAGGCGTAATATTATGATCGGTTTCTATATACGCCCCTGATTCACTGTCATAAACCGCGAAAGAAAAATTGTGGACTTTATCGTTCAGGTACGGTTTATATTTACGCAGAGTCTCATTATACCCGTTCTCATCGTCGGGAAGTATAACAACAGGCGCAATGCCGCGCGCGTTAAGCGCCTCAATGTACTTTATGCTGTAATGAGCGTCGCCATGCCGGTAATGTTCCGAACGGGAATCAGCGATTGTCCATGCGGAAATAAACACCCGTGAATTCAGGAGAAACAGAATATTCTTATTCAAGTCCAGCATTTTAGCGCGCGATAACGACTCAAAGGTATCAGGCATTACCTCAATACGAGGCGCGCCGTTCTCGTCACGGCTAATTCGGACAATGCGAGCATGGCTGTACACGAAAAGCTCGTTGTTATCTTTATCAATCAGGATATTTTTGGAATCAAATAAATCGGTAACAACGGCATCAAAAAGAGCCTGAGCCATTTGATAATCGCTGGTATCCGTGCCCACACTGTCGCCAACAACCCGTAAATATGCGCTCCGCCACTGCCTGACTATCGCCTGCAGATCCTGAGAATTAAACTCAGGCAAGGCATCGGCTATAGCAGTCAGGATGAAGGTGTCTCTGAAATTGCTCACATCCTGAAAATTATCAAAACTTTTATCCGCGAAAAATGACGAGGCGCGCAGATATGTGTTTATGAGCCCGCCGGCAGAGAACATATCGGACTGAGCCGTATCACGCAGAAGCACTGAAGCGTATCTGATGAACGACGAGTCGCCAACCCGTTCGGGACGGATCACGTAACAGGTTATCCCCTGTTTAGAACACCGCTCAATAATATCAGGCGTATGAAAACCGCCGGCAATAAGAACCACACCCTGTGAGGGTTCCGAGCTGATTAATTTTTGTGTATTAACGAATAACGCCTGATCTCTGCCCGCGGCGAGACGGTAAAAAGCGCAGGCATTCTCATGCATACGCCGGATCACCTGCTCATCGCGCGCATCAGGTAAAACAGATGAAAGACGGCTCAGGTTTTCTCTAAAACTTTCAATAAGGTCAGTGTTTTCCTCAGTATAGCGGGCATATTCTTCCCTGCTGATACGCAACGTGCACATCTGGCGAATAGCCTGTGCCTGATCGGATAGAACGACAAGACACTTGTCTTCATCGGACCGAACAAGCTGTTCGCTGACAGTATCGCAAAAGCTCCGTAACTGCTTGTTTATCGCCTCGTGCGGAATAGTGTCAAGCCGGGCGACTATATCACCCAGTTCAGCTATAACCGGATGCGCGTCGGTCAGGTTAATGCCCGCTTCATGCGCGCATGCCGCAAGTCCTGCATACATTTCCGCCGCTGAAACAGCGCCGCTCAGATAATCCCTGTACAGCGAACGTACCTTTCCGGCTGTATCAAACAACGCTTCTGTGTTAATGCGCGCGACCAGCTTCTGAATTTCAGCGTCCACCACAGTACGATTGATCTGATCCTGACGCGACAACAAGTCATACGCGGACGCAAGCTCAGGATACTCAGAAAAAGTTCGGTTTGCGCCGGCAAAGGACAGAGCCGTATTAATCAGCGTAAGAAAATCCACCGTCCCGGAGCTGTACTCGTCTCGTAAGCTCAACAGCCCGGCAAGTTCCCTGTGAGGATACGATGCCCTCACGGCATCAACAATATCATCCACCATATCCAGAGCTCGGGCAAGGTTATCAGCATTATCATAATACACTCTGAACGCGTCAATATTCTGGCGATACGCCCGTTCATCATCTACACCGACGATTGTCAACGGCTTGCCCCGCGAAATACTCAGATACTCCTCACCAGAAATAATACCGGTTCTCAACATATTTTCAGCCATTCTGTTTCTGGTTGCGTCAACGGGAAACGATGAAAACAAATGCGTGAAAATACGGCCTTGAGAACCTTCAACGGCAACTGTTGAAGAATATCCGCCGTCGATAAGAAATGAAAGAACGCGGGCTATCTCTTTTTGAGCGGGATAATCACAGTGCGCGTCCTCAATATAAAAAAGCGTTCCGCTTCCATCCCCCTGAGCGGCAAGAGATAATGAAACCCCAGCCTTCCGTGCCCCGTCCCGAAGGGAATCAGAGTGTTCCGCGGCACATAAAAACGCGCCCGAACCCGACATTAAAATAATTAAAAACAAAAACCGAATCGACCTGATTCGCATATACTTTTTCTCCATCGTAATTTTTCATAATTATACCACAAAATCAGGCAATTATACAATCTGATATCGCAGTGTATCGAGTTCGAAAAAAAAGAAACCCGCACACCAAATTTTTCTTTGACAAAACAAAGATCTGCCCGCTATAATACGTAATTATTTACGGCATATTTTTTACGCAACAAATTATCGGGCAAACTAACTCTATGATACGGGAATCGGCATTAAAAAAGCTAACTATCCTTGCGGAAAGCGCCAAATATGACGCAAGCTGTGCGTCCAGCGGCTCAAACCGGGCACACTCTGCGGGTGTGGGCACTACCCAATCAAGCGGCATATGCCACAGCTGGGCGGCTGACGGCAGGTGCATATCTCTCTTAAAAATCCTGATGACAAATGTCTGTATCTATAACTGCACATACTGCATTAATAGAGCTAACAACGATGTTCCCCGTGCGGCTTTCACCCCTGAGGAAATATGCGAACTGACCATGAATTTCTACACAAAAAACTACATTGAGGGATTATTTCTCAGTTCAGGCGTCATACAGTCGCCCGATCACACCATGGAATTGCTGATAAAAACCGTACGGCGGCTCAGGGAAATACACCGTTTTAACGGGTATATTCATCTTAAGCTGATCCCCGGCGCGAACCTTGACCTTGTACATACTGCATGCAGGTACGCAGACAGGGTGAGCATCAATATCGAACTTCCATCTCGCGAAAGCCTGGCAATGCTCGCCCCCCAGAAAAAGGTGGAATCCATATTATTGCCCATGCATTCCGTCGGAGAGACACTCCAACATAATCAAGAGGTAAAAAAGAAAAAGAATAAACCGAAAACAATGCCCGCTTATACCCCTGCAGGGCAAAGCACCCAGTTGATAATCGGCGCAACACCTGAGACTGATTTGCAGATCATGCGCCTCAGCTCGTGGCTCTATGAAAAAATGACTTTAAAGCGGGTATATTATTCAGCGTATATTCCTGTAAACAATGACTCCAGACTGCCCGTACTGCATACGCCGCCCCTGCTCAGGGAACATCGTTTATATCAGGCGGACTGGCTCCTACGTTTTTACGGGTTCAGCGCAGAGGAACTGCTCGACGAAGCGCATCCCCGCTTTGATGTTGAGCTTGATCCGAAAATATGCTGGGCTTTACGGAATCCCGGCAGATTCCCGGTGGAACTGAACATTGCTGATTACGAAGTGCTCCTCCGAGTGCCCGGCATTGGCGTACGTTCCGCAAAAAAAATTATCGCACTGCGTAAAGTACAGCGCATTCAATATAACGACCTCAGGAAATTACACATTGTGCTAAAACGGGCGCAGTACTTTTTCACGGTCAATGGAAAATATTACGGAGACACGCCGCTCGACCCTGCGGCAATCCGAAACCGTCTCACCATCCCATATCCGGGCAGGGTGTCATCACAGCTCGACCTTTTTGATATAAATCGTGATACCAGTGACTTAACATCAGCAATTTCAGGTGAGATATGATTATCTGCACGTATGACGGATCGTTTGAGGGATTGCTGTCGCTCTTTTCGGAATGCATAACGAAAAATATCCAGCCTGAAAACATCATTGAACAGTCTAAATACGAGCCGGATCTGATTAATGAGGAGCTATTTATACCTACAAACATATCTGCGGCAAACTCATTTCGCCGCAGGCTTCGTAATGCATTAAGCGCCCAATCGTTAAAACATCTTTTTTTCGTATTCCTTTCCGCTCTTGAGAATAAGGAAATCTGCATGTACCGGTATGCCTGCTTTGGACTGCAAACAGGGCTCAACCTAAATAAACACCTTTCTGACAAACGAGTCGCGATGATTCATGATGTGTCGCTTAAAGTTGGGTGCGAAGCTCACAGGATGAAAGGACTGCTCAGATTCAGAGAGCTCGACGACGGGAGATACTATGCTCCTGTCCGCACAGACCACTTCGTGCTTCCCATTTTGGCGTCTCATTTTTCAAAACGGCTTTCAGCGAAACAATGGGTGATTCATGATGTACCCCGCTCCACCGCGGCTCTGTTTGACCGTGAATCATGGTATATCACAAAAATTGAGCAGACCAGCGCACCGGAACTCTCGCAGGATGAACTGCACTGCCAGTCTTTATGGAGACAGTATTTCTCGGCAATCGCTATCAAAGAGCGGATAAACCCGAAACTTCAACGGCAATTCCTGCCAAAACGATACTGGGATTATCTTGTTGAAATGCAGGATGCTCCCGCGCAGAAAAATAATTCGTCGGACGATCACCTCTCGTCTTAATATTTTTTATTATACGCCTTATAAATGGAATGTTATACACATTAAACCTGTTGCTTATTTTTAATATTCACTACCCGCCTTTGCCTTAGATGACACACCTTTTGTCGTGAAAGAACTTCCTATTGCAACAAAGCTCTTTACAAATATGAGAAGAAAAAAATATACTGATTTTTAAGTCTAATGCCAATTTCACCACCATTCAGAATGGAAGCCATGAACAATCAATCCAGTGAAATTATTTATACCTACGCCGGGCCGCGAACCGCTTCCGACACGGGACCGTTTGTGAAAACCCGGCTCATGATACGCGAATTCATCGATGCCCGCGAGCTCATTATCAGGCTTTTTATCCGTAATTTCAGTTCAAAATACCGCCAGTCCGTACTGGGTATCGTCTGGGCGTTTATTATTCCGATCATCACGGTCGGTATGTTTATGGTCATGGGCAATGCCGGAGTCATTAATGTTCAGGGTCTTAAAGCGCCGTATGCGGTGTACGCGATTATCGGAACCACCTTTTTCAACTTGTTCACCGCCGGATTAACAGCCTGCACAGGATCTATCGTTCAGGCAGGATCAATGATCGTCAAAATCAATTTTCCCCGCATCGCACTTGTGTTTTCTTCCTCTCTGATGGGTATAGTCGATACAGCGGTACGCCTGATACTGATTGCCGCGGCGTTTATTGTATACCGGACAGCTCCGCATCCGGTTGGAGTTCTCATCGGTTTCCTCAGCCTGATTCCGCTGTTCATCCTCACGCTGGGGCTGGGGTTGTTTTTCTCGCTGGTTGCCGCGATATTACGTGATCTTATCAACATTATCCCTTTCGCTACTATGGGGTTAATGCTTCTCACCCCCGTTCTTTATCCCATTGACAATTCCAGCGCACTTGGAGTGGTAACACAGTATAATCCACTGCATTATCTGATTAATTTTCCCAGAGACATGGTGCTCTACGGCTCTTCAGAATTAACCACAGGATACATAGTTAGCGCAATTATTTCATGCATTGTATTGATTGCCGGATGGCAGTTCTTTTATATGGCACAAACTAAAATAGCGGAAAGAGTGTAAATGGCTGACAGCGTTATAACCGTAGACGGCGTATCCAAAAAGTTCAGCAAAAGCGTCAGGCACATGATGCTCTACGGCACATTAGACCTCACAGCAGGTTCCTTCGGCATACCCTTAGCCCGCAACCGCCTGAGACGCGGCGAGTTCTGGGCTCTGCGCGACATAAATTTCGAGATAAAACGAGGTGAAGCGGTAGGACTGATCGGCGCCAACGGAGCAGGTAAGTCAACCATGCTTAAACTCCTTAACGGCATATATATGCCTGACCTCGGAAAAATTTCTATCCGCGGCAGGATCGGCGCATTGATTGAGGTCGGCGCCGGATTTCACCCTATGCTCAGCGGAAGAGAAAACATTTACATTAACGGCAGTATCCTCGGCATGAAAACCGCGGAAATTACCCGCCAGCTCGATTCGATCATCGATTTCGCGGGAATCGAGGAATTTATCGACTCCCCTGTCCGCCATTATTCCAGCGGCATGTATGTACGGCTGGGCTTTGCCATTATCGCTCATTGCCGCCCTGAGATCCTGCTTATCGACGAAGTGCTTGCTGTCGGCGACGCGCGGTTCAGGCGCAAATGTCTTGACCACCTGAAACAACTCAAGGAAAACGGCGTCACCTTTGTGATCGTGAGCCACAACATGCAGACCATCGACGGTATCGCAACCAAAGGCATCTTTTTCGATCACGGGTCGTTACGGTATTGCGGCACACCCGGCGAGGCGATATCGCATTACGAAATGAAAATGCTCGGCAATGACGCGCCGTTTCCTGAAACATTGATTGAGGGCTCGACAAAACCGGGATCGCTCCGGCTGGTAAAGTATTTTAAGGATTATGGAACTCATGACATACGGTTCGAAGATGTCCGCATCACCAACGCACAGGGTGAACCATCCGAGTCGTTCGCCTCATTTGATGCGGCAACGCTTAAAGTTACGGTTGCAAGCCCTTCAGAAACAAAAACAAGGATGTATTGTTCGTTTATCAATGAAGATATGACCGTATGCATGGGAGCGTACATGGACATCAGCCTGAAAACAGGCATTCAGACTATAAAAATCAAATTCGATCCGATACAATTAACCACCGGACGGTATATGGTTTCACTGCGCCTCTATGACGAATATCTGACTAACCCGTACGCGAACGGGCACTTCGGATATTTCAGCGTCATGAAAGGCGGCTGTGTGGAAACGCCGGGAACCAATACTCCGTACTGCTGGAGAACACCTGAGGTAACGATCGCCTAATATGTGTAAAGAAAGGTTAAGCGCCGGATGAAAATCGCTGTTCATTACCCTGATGCAATCCCTGTATTCAGCTGGGCTCCCAACTGGGTTAAAGCCCTTGAAGAAAAAGGTATTACGGTAATAAAAACTGACCTCCGAACACCTGACTGCATAGATAAAATCAGGGACTGCGACGGCATCATGTGGCACGTTTTTCATTCGCCTGACGACAAACATGCCGCACTCAGAATTTTACCAGCCATAGAAAATGTGCTGGGCATACCGGTGTACCCCAACTACGCCTCGCGCTGGTTTTTTGATGAAAAAACAGCACAGCATTATTTATTTAAAGCCGCCGGACTGCCTGCCATTCCGTCGTGGGTATTCTGGAACTTCGATCAGGCACATGCCTTTTTAAAAAGCTGTAACTATCCGCTGGTGTTCAAGTTATCAGTAGGAGCCTCAAGCGCTAATGTCATAAAAGCCAGTAATTACAAAGAAGCTTACGAACTTATCATCAGTATGTTTTTCAAAGGGCGTTTTCCGCAGGTACGCTTAAACGAGCCTCAGAAACTCATGCCGAGGCGGTTAAAAGATATAAAACTTTTCCTGAGGCGCATATATTATGCGATACCGTATATTGTAAAAAAACAATATCCGCCGTTACCGCCGCTCCAGTACCAGCCGGAAAAAAATTATGTTTATTTTCAGGAATTTATGCCGGATAACACACACGATATACGCATCACTGTTATAGGGAAACGGGCCTTTGGTTTTACCCGTGATAACCGCACTGACGATTTCCGCGCATCAGGAAGCGGGCGTATTTGCTACGACCAATCACGCATTCCGCTCGAGGCGGTTAAAACAGCTTTTGAAGCCGCCAGAAGATGCAGTTTTCAGACCATGGCAATGGACTTTTTACGCGGCCCATCCGGCACACCACTCCTCAACGAGCTGAGCTATGGGTATCTGGCTGAAGCCGTCGATAACACCCCCGGATACTGGGACAGCAACCTGAACTGGCATTCAGCTCGGTCTCGCTGTGAATACCTTCATGTCGAAGATTTTATAGAATGTATTAAAACAGGGAAACCATCGTTATTATGAGAATAGCCTTTGTCACACCGGAATACATTCACGATACCTTCTTTGACGGCGGGCTGGCTAATTATCTTCACCGCATCAGCCTTACCCTTAAAGAATTCGGCATAGAGCCCATTATAGTCGTCGCGGGAAACAAAACAGAGACAATCAACCATAACGGCATTGAAGTCCGTATAGTAAACACGTCGCCTGATTTCTGGTACAAGGCGCTTAACCGGATTACATTAAAAAAGTACCGGCTGTCCCTCATGTGGCTCCATCAGAGCAGAGCCCTGAATAATGCGGTACAAACGCTCCACAGGGAAAAACCGATTGACCTGATCCAGTACCCCAGTTACACTGCGCCCGGTTTCTGGAAAAATAAAGATATACCCTCAATAACCCGTCTTTCCAGTTACCAGCCCGCACTGCGTATCGCATCCGGCAACACGCGTCCGACGCGCGATATACTTCTTTCTGAAAAGATTGAAGAGATTGCGCTCAAACGGTCAGACTATATCTTCGGGCCGTCATACGTGATTGCCGGCATGGTTAAACAGGCTACGGGCAAAGATGTTACCGTTATTGAAACGCCGTTTGTGCCAAGCCATGCCGCCGTCGATGACGCGCTATACACCTCGTTGCTGAAAGGGAAAAGATATCTTCTGTACTTCGGTAAATTATCGCGTCTGAAAGGAATAGCCGCTGTGGGAGATATGATCTTTGAACTGCTTGACGCCCATCAAAACCTCTATTTTGTCTTTGCCGGGCAAAGCTACAACTATGAGGGCAAACCGATCATGGAATACGTATGGGAACGAGCCGGCACGCATAGGGGCAGGGCTGTGCATATCGGAAAAACGCCTCAATCTCAATTATTTCCTGTTCTTGAGAACGCGTATGCGGTGGTGATTCCATCTCTTATTGACAATTTTCCGAATACGGTCATTGAGGCTATGGCGCATAAAAAAGTGGTGGTAGGAACACGAGGCTCCAGTTGCGAACAGCTGATTGACGACGGCAAATCCGGGTTTCTCTGCGAGATTAATGATCCGGTATCTTTGCGTTCAGCCATTGAAAAAGCGCTTGCCTTATCTCCATCAGATAAAACCGCTATGGAGGGCAAAGCGGCGGCACGGATACAAAAGCTGTCGCCATCTATTGTCGGCAAGGAACTGGTCGATTTCTATCGTGCACTATTAAACAAGCCCTAACCTGATTATTGTATACGGCAATACCGTGAATAGATCGAGATCAAAGCATCTGCCTGAGACCGCAGTGAAAACCGTTCAGCAACGTCTGCCCTCCCCTGTTCGCCCATACGGTACCGGAGTTCAGGGTCGCGGATCAGTTGTTCCACACACCCGGCAAGTTCTCGCGGCGCATGCGGATTAACCAGAAAACCGGTTTCCCTGTCGCGCACAATTTCCGGTATGCCGTCAACATTCGTGCTGACCACCGGTTTTCCGCATGACATTCCTTCTATTAAAGACCGGGCAAAAGGCTCGGTATGCGAAGTACAAACGACAATATCAAGCTGTTGTATCATTTCCGCGATATCACGCACATACCCGTGAAAAACACAGTGCCCGGATAAATTGAGTATCAGGGCTTTTTTCTCCAGAAAAGAACGACGCCCCTGATTATAGATATCATCGCCAATAATATCGAACTGAACGTTATATCCCTTTTTCAACAGCAAATCCGCCATATCCAGAAAATCCTCATGCCCTTTTGCAAGAACAAAACTACCGATAATGCCTATGCGTAAACGAGCATTTCCGGTTTTTGGCACGTACGCAAAATCATCAATATTCACCGCATTCGGAACTACGAACAAATCAGCTTTCGGACATGCGGACTGAATAATTTCCGCGCACTGTTCCTGCAAGGCATGACTGCAAAAAATAAACCCGGCCGGCTTGGGCAGATGCCTGAACAGCCAAAGCAGGGTACTGACATCCTGCTGATAGCGCACATCACACAGCACGGGTATCCCGCGCAGACATGCCGGCAGCATTACAGACCGGGCGCAAAACATATCATTCGCATGCAGTAAACCAATACCAGCCTGCTTGAACAGGGAATTCCATTCGAATATCTGCCGTATCGTTTTAAATGGCGCACTGAATGAGGGCTGGATATACGGATACACATAAAAAGGGATATCCGTACGGTGAGATAATATTACCGTAAGCTGTCCGTATTCAGGACAGAATGCAACAGGCTGAATTTCAGTTTGTTTTATGCCATCCCATATAGCGATAGCGTTCTGTTCCAGAGCGCAAATTTGTCCGGACTTCTGCAAGACATAACCGACTGTTGGCATCCTGTTTCTCTTCTACTGGTTTTACAAAGGACAGCGAGACTCCCCTTACAGCAGGAGCGACTCGTTCTTGAGTTTGTTCACCCGTTCAACATACCCTTCCATATTAAACTTGCGAGCCAATCCTGATTCGCTCATATAGCGTATTTTACCGAAAATATCCCGTTCACGCCAGGGACGGTCATGTTTGCCGAAACACCATAATACCCCGGTAAACGCGTTCGGGCCGCGCCCGTCGAGTTCGTATTTATTATTCAGATGCAACGCTGTTTTAAGCGCTTCCTCCGGCGACTGCGACCATTCCAATATCTTCTTGCCCCAGTACATGCGCATATATCCGTGCATTTTTCCGCTCAGAACCATTTCTGTTTGCGCCGCGTTCCAGTAAGGGTCATGCGTTTTGGACTGCTCAAATTCCTCAAGGCTGTACATATAGGCGCGGGCATCCTGCCGATGTTCGTCAAGAGTGCTCATTGCCCAGTCAGGCAGGGCCTTCAGCGAATCGTACTGAGCATTATAAAACGTAAAGTTCATGCTGAGTTCGCGCCGTACAACCATCTCTTCCAGAAATGGGTTTACTGCCTTCTTCCCTGTCGCTATCAGTTGTAACGCGATGAAAAGAGGTGAAATCTGCCCGAAATGAAGATACGGGCTGAGATCGGACACATGATTGTCCGCCGGATCATTCCGTTTTTCATCGTATGTATCCAGTTTATGTTTGATAAAATCGTCCAATAACGCTCGTGCCTGAGATGTCCCGCCTGTAAAAAAAAGTGATTTCCTGACGCTCCGGTCTATATTCATCCGTGCCAGCACGGCGGGGATATCAGTTATATCAACTGTTTCCATTTCAAGAGATAATGACGATTTGTGCACTTTTGTCTCTTTCAGTTCTTTCAGAAACTCACCAGCGTACTGGTCAATACGCCGCCGTATAACCGCCGCGGAGTACGCTTCTTTCCTGCACGCCGTTTCCACAGGGACAAGTACATCCGTTTCCACCTGCGCCACAGGGCATTGCGCCTTATGCGCAACATACTCGCGCCACTGTTTTTGTATGCGGAGATATCCCCGGTCAACAACAAGCAGTGCGGCATCAGCGGTTAAAGCCAGAGCGCCTTCTTCCGGAGACACCAGCCTGATTACCATTTTAACCGACCGCTTTGCCAGCGTTTCCTGTGTTTCACGCAGTCCCTCAAGCATAAAAAAGTAATGACGTTCATTCGCCTCAGGGAACGAATCGGTGACGCCGAAGAAAACCACCAGCGGCAAATCACGTTTATTCGCTTCACGAATAGCATACTCAAGCGCATGATTATACTCAGCGCGCTGGGATGCCTGCATCCAGTACACCACGTATAATCCGCCTTTTTTAACCGCATTGTTCAATGCCTGTATACGCTGTTTATGTATCATGCTGAAGCTCCTGTATGCTGTTCGGAAGCGATGACGGCAAGAGCCGCAATAGCGCTTGCTTCCTTATTCTTTATTTCCAACATAATGTCACAATTGTACGGTTTGATTCGCTCAAGGAAAAGAGAAAAGTCATGGATATCTATTTCCCATGTATGTGACCCCTTTTTCGCGCCAGCTTGCTGTGAACTGTAATCCACCATCGGAACCCCATCGCACTGCCGCCATGTAACAGACACACCCCCCAAAGCGGATGAGCTGTCAAACCCGGACGGATTAACTGCGTTATGAAACTCATCGTACAACACCGGAACGCCTGTATCCTTATGCAGTTCAAGGCAGTCTGCCAGCGGATAACTCACATCGTCATTTTCTATTACCAACCGTCGGGTGATGAAAGAATCAAGCATATGATACCGTTTCACAAAACGGGCCATGCTTGCCGATCTGTCACCATACACGCCGCCGACATGAATCTGGATTTTCGCAGTGGTATCAAGCTCAAGAGCGTCCAGAAAATCGGCATGATACTGTAACTCTCGCCTGCTTCGCTCAAATATGCCTGCGTCCTGAGCGTTAATTAACGTAAACTGATCGGGGTGCATGGATATACGCATATCGTGCCGGCGGATGTAACCGCCAATGTCCCTGAACTCCTGCTGGAAGTGCGACTGCCAGTCAAAATCGCATATATCATGAGAAGCAAACGGGATAACATCAGAACTAATCCGAAAAAAAAATATGTTATGATGAACGTTATATTCCAGTATCTTCCGCAGGCAGTCCAGATTATTGCGTATAGTTTCTATAAGTTTTTCCGGCGAATAGCTTTTCAGGCGAAATGCCTTGTTAGCGCAACAGCCAATAGTTCTGTTTATACAGGGATATCCGATTTTCATCTTCGGATAGCCCTGCCCTTGCCGGAATCGGTAATTTCAACGAGCGCTTCAGGATACGGCTCAAAAAATGTCTGATCGAGCATATAGGTTACTTCATACCGTACAAGATGCGCTTTAATAACGCCGACAGGGACACTAAGCGGTATGCGCCCAGCCCGGTAACGTTCCAGTGAATCAAGGAAATACGCTTTTTCCCGGGGAAGAAGGTTTTTAGAAACAAAACCCAACGCATGCATCAGCACATTGATATTCGAGGTATAGCGGGGAGCTTTGCTGAGAGCTGAACAAAGAAGCCGGTTGTACACGTCAAACACATCTGCCACGCTTTTTTTATCATGATTCGCCACTACCCTGCCCATTTTTCTCAGCATGGATTCGTTATATGACTGTATAAGAAACTTGTTTTTCGCATGAAAATCAACAAGTTCACTCATTACGCATCGTTTTTTTAAAATACGAAACCGTGTCTGAGTAAACATCCTGATCAGAAAATGTTCACGTACCTTGAAGTTGCTGAGCCTTCCTTCCGTTTCCGCAGGAACATCGGGAAACCGTTCCAGTATCGCACCGCCAAAGAACCCTGATTCCGATCCGGAACAGGGCATTCCTGCCTCAGTATACAGTTTCACATCCTTTATTCCGCAAGATGGCGACCTGTCTTTCAGTATGAACCCGTCGACAATATCAATGCCTGCGCAAAGATTGTTTATGTAGGAAGTCATTTCCGCTGTAAGGTCACGCTGTGAAGCCGGCTGGTGAAGCCGTTTTTCATCACCGACAAGCACTAACCGTATCGGCTGACGCGGAACGCCAAGACCTATTTCCACTTCAGGGCACACCGGACGAAACTCGACAAATTCTTTCAGCATATCCACTTTAGCGTTAGGAAGAGTAATGCCGTTATAGCGGCATGCATCAAACCCAAGGCATTTACTGACATAAACAACTGGTTTTTCAGAAACTACTTCACTCACGGCGTGCTCCACAGGTAGGAATTATATCTTGCATTTACTGCATTGTAGTAACGGCTCAAAAGCGAGTCAATAAAAAATAACGGTTAATTCGCTCAGGTAACTTTTCTGATAAAGGCAGGCGCATCCGTTAATTCCGGCGGCATTAAACTGAAAAGTCCGTCATCCATGAGTTCATACAACTCGTGATAACGGATTACTTCAAAATAAATCTTCAGTGCATCGGAAAACGACAATGCCTTGTCCAGATACCTGTCTATACTATGGAGGCATTCCCCCTTTTCATACTCCGACAACACACTCTTCATGCGCTCAAACAAGATACGCAAAACCCGCACGACATTCTCAGATCGAGGGATAAGACAGCACGCCTTCTGCATCAACTGCTCGTAATGGTCAAACAACGTTACCGGGTACTGGGACACATTGGACAGCAGACGGTCCATACTTCTCAACACCTCAGGATTATGCGCCATGATAACCAGCCGGTGCCGTTCGTGAAAACCGGAAAGATCAACAGTTGAATTTTTGTTTCTGACTGCCCTGAAGTTCGCTATAAGAAAAACGCGCTGACAAAAATGATGAAAGAAACGAACAACACGCTGATCTGTTTCCACCGGTAAAAACGGGTACTTTTTCCTGAACATCCGTCCCATGAACGCAGGTATAGTCATCGATACCGGAATACCGATATCAACGTGCTGTGAACGGCAGAGGTTCGGATGTTCCGTAAAAATACAGCCGTCCACACAACTGAGGGAGTGAATATAATTGCGGGCATACTCAGTTAATTTTTTCGAAATGCCCGCTTTATGCATGCGGGATCCGAAAAGGGAACTTGATGCCCTATGCATAAGGCTGTCAGGCAGGTCAAGCCCCAATGCCCTGTTCGGACAAACATGCTCAAAACGCACAAAGGCTTTCAGTACCGCTATAACATCGGTTATAGAGGCATCACCGCGTCCATGAAGTTCATCATCGATGAGACATGAACATACTACAACTACCGGGACTGGAAATCGTTGTTGAATCATGGGTGTGCCATCCCCTTAGATATAAATATAAAATTATTTTTCACTGTAATTTTATACACTATGACAACAATGTCGTCTTGTCAATTTATTCTACATAAAAACAAAACATTTTTTCCTTCCGCTATGCTATATGCTTGCGAAAAGACATTTACAAATTATACAAAACAACATATAAATATCTAATCACCAAAAAAAAGTCTATTTTCGAAAACCACCATAAAAAAAAGCGCCAATAACCACTTAGCATCTCAATTACAGAACATTACGCCGGAAGAACAACAATGCCATTTCATCATTCCTGCAAATAAGCTTCAGATATTCAGCTTAATCTATGATTACTGCATGACAATAGATCAAAATAATATATATTCGGTTTATTTTAAATAGAAAAACAGCCAATTTTATTCATTTTTATCAACATGTGAAAAGACCTAAAAATATAGAGTCCATATCCGGCTAGTATTATCTTGAAAAATCACAGGCATTAGAAGATAATTACAATTGCTATTTTATGAAGATAAATCATCACGTGAAAGGATACCGTAATGCCGACATTGAATCAGGAACAGAACAGGCTTTTAATAGCGTCGTTAATGACTATCGCTTTATTGTGCATATGCGCAATGCTGTTTTATGCGAATTCAATACTCATACCCTTTGTTATGGCGGTGTTCATTTATCTTGTGTTCAGCCCGATGCTTGACTTTCTTGTCGTTCGCCTGAAATTTCCCCGTTCTCTGGCGGTGCTGGTAACACTATCGATAGTGTTCATAATATTGTTTCTGATGTTTTTGTTTGCCAGCCAGGCAATACAAACCATCGTGGCAACCGCGGGCAATTACAGCGACAGTTTCGTCCAATTTATCCTTCGATGCACGGACAGGCTCCAAAAGCTCGGGCTATCTGTCCGCCTGAACAAACTCGCGGATCAACTCCAGAGCTCCATACCCGGTCTGGTGACCAACACCTTCGGCACAGTGATCGACCTGTTTTCAAGTACATTGCTGGTCGCTATTTTTGTTATCTTCATGCTTGCCGGGCGGGTACCGCATGTGGAACAGGATACGACTTACTCGGAAATCGAGCATAAAGTCAGGATGTATATCATAACCAAAACATCCGTATCAGCTGTAACCGGACTGCTGGTCTGGCTGACGCTCAGTGCCTGTAACCTTCAGCTGGCGAACGTGTTCGGGTTTTGCGCGTTTCTGTTCAATTTTATACCGAACATCGGGTCAGTTATCGCTACGCTTCTACCTATTCCAATAGCGGTAGTGCAGTACGGCAACCCGTGGATGATTCTCCTCGTGATTCTGCTTCCCGGCACAGTACAGATGGTAGTCGGCAACGGCATTGAACCAAAACTTATGGGACATGGACTGAAACTGCATCCGGTCACAATTCTGCTGTCTCTCTCATTCTGGGGACTTCTCTGGGGCATACCTGGAATGTTCCTCGCCGCCCCGATTACAGCGGCGATTCGCATTATATTCATGAAATTCGAGACACTGAAACCTATCGGCGACTTGCTGGAAGGCAAACTGCCCAAAAGCATCGGAAACAAACCAACGGGAAAAATGCCGTCTCCGCGTTAATGATTGGGTTACAGAGAAGAATCGATCAAGGAGAACTCAGCAGTACGGTTCCTCAGCGAGTCCGGGCGAAATGAAGGGCGTTGCGCTGTTTGTTCATCAGCGACATACCCGTCATACAGCGTGCTTTTCCATGTCTGCGCTTCGGCATCCCAGACCATGTTTTCAAAATAGTAATCCTGCAAAACAGCGTATAATGACTCGTCGGAGTCGTCAATCGCGGCATTAAGCACAGGCACGATGTGATCAAAATATACCGGATCCATATGAGCAAAATATATGTTTTCACGTAACAAGTCCGCGCGCAATGATGCCGGTTTTCCGCGCAACGACTTCACAAATGCCATGAGTTCATTCGGGTGGCCGATCGAAAACCAGCCTTTATCATCAGTCCACATCCACCCTTTGTATATGCCCTGAGCTATGATCTGGCGTATTTTAGCAAGGTCAAACATAAATGTGGCATTCGCGAATTCCGCAGGACGCGAGCTATTCGCCAGAGCGTACGCGATAATTTCATGGAACGACGATATATGCGAAGTTCTATCCATGCCAAAGTGATTCAAATTCGCCGCCGCCAACGCGACAAACAGTTTTGGATGATGCGTTGCCAGCCATTGAAAACTGTACATGGACAACCCGGAAATACTGTTATCATCACTGACTGTAATAGTATGGTAAAACTGTTGGCGCGGTTCGTTATACGACCGGGCGATTTCCTTTAATCCCTCATTTGTATAACCCTGCGCTTCAAGCAATTCCTGAATTGACGGATGCAGAAAATTCAGATCAGCCGAAAAGGTAACTTCCTTAAACCGGATATCGACTCGAATGGTTGATTTTATAAGATCCAGCAACCCTGCCGTTAATCTGCGGTCAACTTCCACACCCGGTTTAATCTGCTCGCGTATATAATCAAAAAAGTAATTATGCCCCATCAGCTCGTGAACAAATATCTCATCGTATTGTTTCGTTTTCAGAAAACTGAGTATCAGAAAATCTGTCTTAGCGATGCCAAGCGCCTCACAATTCGCTTTGTTCTCCCGCAAAATAATAGCGTTCTGGTAATGAATATCAGACGGTATAGACCCTAACATACCTATGACAGAATTCACTCTGTGCGGCTGGCTCTGAGCTATATCACGAGACACAAACAAGGGGGTATTATAGTCCAGACGCGCCGTATTCAAACTGTCCATACAGCCGCTTCTGCGCAAAAACGACACATTCAGAGCAGACATCATCGCAACGGAATCGGCAATAAATGAGCTGTCATCCACGGGAAGGCGCTCAAGGAGCCAGATTACGGTTTCAATGTCAGTTATCTGCTGGGTAAATGGGAATCCCGTCCTATCCGATACATTGTGTACTACAGCAAGAAGTGATTTGTTGCGGGACAACAGCTCTTTCCGTATTGCCTCAATTTCAGGCGTGTCCCAGTAAACCTTTGGGGTCTTATCAAGATACAAAAACAGCCAGACCGGAGCGGAAACAACCATATATGTTACGAGAAACGACCCGAGCAAAGGAACATTCGCAATCAGGTTAAGAGCATGATCAACCAGCGCCGTACCTATAATAGACAGCCCCAACGTTCCTATAAGATTTCTCAACGCATGGTTCAGCCCTTCGGACATAATAAGCCGTCTTTTCTTAAGCTGAAGCGCGATTTTACTCAGTTTATTGCACTGCTCATAAATACCGTCTTCTATTCGCGACTGAAGCTCTTGCGGCTTTAATTGCAGGAACTGGGATACCGAATGTTTCGTTAAAGACTGTATAGCGGAGAGCGTCGCATCATCAAGCTCCGCTTTTGCCTGATTCAAAAATGCCGGCATAGTCTGCGGGTAATGTTCTGTTGCCGCGACGGTTATAGTATTATTCTCCAGTTCGCTGGTGCGAAAGAGGCCGCCAGTCATCTTTTCTTCGTATGGAAGACGCGCCGTGCCATCTGCGATATGAGGGACAACCGTTACGTAACTCACGCCTCGCTTTTGCAGTTCCCTCTTTATCCCCGGCGCATGAAACCCGCCAACAACCATTGCCGATGATGACTCATTATGCGTGTCCATCAGGTTAAGCATATTCCCGACAAGAGCCGCTTCACGTTTGCGCGCATCCGAATAAAAACACGATGCATCCTGAACAGGCAATGCCTCCATCGCTGACTTAAATGAAGTATATGCGACGGCATTGGTATTTTCTTTCAGGAACGGTTCAAATGTTTTCATTGAATATTGTTCTGCCAGAGCAACATCATCAGGAGTGGCAGTCAGTTGAATCATACTGGTTACTGCGCTGAGATATGATGAGAACCGGATCAGCTCCCGCTCCCGGTCAGTAACCGCAAGGAGAGAGCTCACCTGACCGGCAACCGTCTTAAGTTCAGCGCTCAGGATGGAATAATCCAGTTTCTCAACCTGCTCGCCATACCGTACATAATTCTCTAGCGCTGAAAACGTATGTGTATCAATGCCAAGCTGTTTAGCAGTAAGTAACAGGAAGTACTCTTTGTTCTCACGGATACGGTTGCGGTATGTGGAAATGAATTCATTACGCATTGCGTCCTGAGCGGATAACGTCTCCACTATAAGATCATAAAGCGCCTGTTTCTGCATCAGCGATGTCCGGGTATTGGTCAGAAACCCCAGCGTAATGATGCTGTTGAGCTTTTTTAGTTCGGGATACGCCGCCCAATCAATGTCCCGGGCATACTGCTTCAGTTCCAGAAAGAAACTCGCGGCATCAAGTTCGCCTCGCGCGAATAAATCCCTTTTCTGCTCAAACAAGTACAAACGCTCATTATAAATTGATTCGGACATCTGTTTTAGTATCGTGACAACTGTTTCGAGTGAGCTGGTTATGCTCTTTTTACGATCAGAGACCGCTTTGAACGCCTCAAGGTTTTTCTCAAAAAGAACGGCGTCCTCTATTCCATGAATAATATGCTTATTTTCCGTCGTAATTGAATAATACTCAGATCCATTAAAATATCCGCTTTTTAAAAATTTTAAAGCCGCTTCATTGCGGGCGGCAATGACCGGAAAGCTTCTATACTGGCTCGTAGGCAATGCATTAACAGCCCCTTCAGCCCCGATCATATCTATCAAATTTTTAGTGTTCAGATGATTCAGAATGGATGAAATGTTCAGCTGAGCATCAAGATATCGGTGAGCATCCTGTATAATAACTACTGAGTTATCAGTTTCACCCTGATATTCATCTACAACCGCCCCATATTCTTCAGGAATATGTATGGAATCAGGTAAGCCTGTCGATGACAATGCCATACTGTTAAATGTAAATGACCAGATCAGGATAAGAGCAATCATTCTGTAATAAGCCACGTAATTGTTTCCTTCATTTATTAGTATTTTGGAGTGCTGAAAAAGTCTCTAATTATCTCTGTAAGATGTCATCACGAGGAGTTTCAGCGACGTGCGGATCTCATCATACAGAGGAGGAGATTCCCACAGCCCCTACGGGGCATTCTTTTTGACTTTTTCATCGCTCCCATTTTTCGTTTTTAAATAGCCCTACAATTATACTATACATTTCACTGCCAGTCAACCGGTAACGATTTTCTAACATATTGCTGAACAATGTGTTACACTACCAAAAGCTATTACCATGTAAACATCTAATGTCTGGTTATTACAAAGAATAGCTATAATATAAGTCACGACAATGCATAGTTTTACGGAGATTTCAACCTCGCTTGAGAGGTTTCTAAGATTGACACCAACTCGTCAGGCAGAAAAACGATACCCGTTCGGAAAGAATACAATCTGCACGGCGTCAGGTACAAAAACCCCTATTCGATAATCGCCGCCGCTTTGAAGAAAGTGTAGGAAAAGACCCCGTCGCTTTCTGTTGTCCGTTTCAGCCCGCGTATTCCTGCATCAAAGGTGATTTCGTCAACCAGCCCGGAGTCCAACGCCTCCTGCCGTATACCTTCTATCATGGCGGTGAACGTTTTTCGTATAAATCCATCCACCAGCTGGGGCCTGCCGGCATCCACATACACCATTCGGGGTGAAACGATTACGTTTTCATATCCAGCCTGAACCATCAAAGGATATAACGCCCGCCCTATCATCGCGTTACCGCCTTTGCGCCTTTGCAGTTCCACCTGACAGCCGATTGCTTTATGAGCCGATTCGCTGTCAGGATAAAAATACGCGGAACCATGGTCGCCCTCAATAACGGTGATACTTCCTCCGTGCCTGATATACTGCTTCAGGCTCGACAGCGCCTTAACCGGTTCAGCAAGATGTTCAAGCACAAAACAAATAAAAACGTGGTCAAATGACTGCGGAGCGAACGGCAGATTGAAAATATCGCCCTGCCGGAAGGTAACATTACGTATACCGTGCGACTCAACCCGTTTTTTCGCTTCTTCAAGGGAACTTTCAGATATATCAATGGCGGTGATTTTCGCGCCCGGGCTGTTCTTGGCAAGGATCACGGTTTGCGCGCCGACTCCGCATCCTGCTTCAAGCACAGCACTCCCTTCAGGATACACCGTGTCAGAATGAAGCAGGTCAACAAGCGTTACCGCCTGATCCTGCAGACGAACGCCTTCTTTCTCTGAGTACCCGTGCACATACGCATCTCTCATCGACGGATCAACCCTTTTTATCTTTTTACACTCATCATCTGATTTCCGTTTTTCTGAAACTCATAGTCAACAGATTTCAGTTCAATATTATATCCTTCTTCTTTTAAAGAGGCAATGACAGCGTTAAGATGGCGCGACGTTTTCCCGCCAAGCTCAAGTACCGGAAAAATCCGTACATCCCGAGCAACCCGCAGAATTTCCCTGATTGACCGGACATGAAAGTCCAATGACAACTGCGCACTGTATAAAAACAGCAAATGAGAACACACCGCTATATCAAACGCATCATCAGCAAACGAAAGTTCCGGCAATGAATCGGACACATACCGCCCTTCCGTTTTTCCGTGCTCGAAATCCGATAAGAAGAGCTTCATTGCCTGCATTCTGGCATGTCCAACCTCTTCGGGACAATGAAATTGATCCCAGACATAATCGTCTTTGTTCTTCCTCAGCTGATCCATCACGGTGGGAAATGTCTTCTCAATTTGCGATTCGATTTCCACAGCGCTAAAAACATATATGGGATCACAGGACACAACCGTACGCCCGTTTTGACGCATCACGGCGTTAAACCCCGCAGGGCCGTCGCCGCAACTTAGAATCCTTTTTGCCAGATCGCTGTCCGTTAGGCGAAACATCCTGACATACTCATCGAAAGACCGCCCCCACGGGACAATCGTATCAAGCGTAAACATCTTTTATCCTTCCGCTGAATAAAAAAATATAGATGCTCTTTTACATTCTGTAACAAAGCTCGGTTACGATAATATCTGGAACTAGAAATGTTTTTACCTGAACTCTTCTATGTCTGCGCTGAGCAGTTCTCCGGCGATATCTTCAAGCGTTACTATTCCGATGCACTGGTTTTTATTGTCTACAACAGAAAGCAGGTGTTCCCTGTGATGAAGCATAGTGTGAAGCGCGGTCATAAGCGTGTCTGTATGCCTGACCGTATGAATGCGCGCGGCATCAGCAATGAGCGATGATATCTCTTCTTTTGAAGCGGGAAGAGCTTTTTTAATGGTAATAAATGCGTAAATATTTTTGACTTCATTGTTACTGCTTACCGGATAACGCGAATGCCCGCTTTTCCGTGCGAGTTCCAAAATGGCTTCCGGAGAATCCCCTTTACGGATAAAGACAACACGTTCAGGCGGTATGACAGCGTGAGTAATAAGCGTATGGCTGAGCCGTATAGCGTTGACAATGATGTTTTCCTGCTCAAGGTTAATTGCTTTTCCTGAGCGAGCCAGGGTCGCCAGTGTTATAATATCCGCGGTCGTTATCTGTTCCGACTCGCCTTCGGATGTAAGCCGTCTGAATATGAATTCGCTAAACCGCACCAACGGATACAACATCATGGTGATGTATTCCAGTACCGGCCCGGCGGCTGGAGCCAGCTGATTTCGGAATGTAACGCCTATAATTTTCGGAAATATCTCTGTACCGAACAAAACTACAAAGGTAAACAACACGGAGAAAATCCATATATTGTTCTCTCCGTATATTTCCGAGAACGCGCCGCCCGCAACGGTAGCCCCTCCTGTATGAGCCACAGTATTTAAAACAAGGATAGCGGTAATTGGGCGCGCCACGTTTCTCTTCAGGCGTTTCCATGATTCGGCAGAGGACGGGTGTTTGCTCTGAAGCCGATTGAGCGTCAGCGGGTTTAAGCCCAGAAGCAGTGTTTCCGCCAGAGAGCACAAGAACGATGTAACGATAGCGATTAAGGAACTTACTATTAATATACTTTTCATTGCGCCCTTATTGAAAATAGATGTTTTGCCTGCGACATGCCGGATCAGCAATGCGTGCTGTAATGTATAGTGTGCGGATTGGAACTCGCAACTATTCTTATAGTAAAAGCACAGTGCGCATCTATCAATATAAATTTCAGGAAAGCCGCTAAATTTAAATTCAGTTCTGCGAAAATAGAGCCTGTTGTCATCATTTTCCGCCGCAATAAAAAAGGACGGTAAAACACAAGGGCGTTGAAAAAGTCTCTCCGTTTCTCTTTTAAGATGCCATCACGAAGAACTTCAGGGACGTGGTGATGTCATCGTGTAACATTATCCGGCGGAGTAGATTACCGCAGACAATCCGGGTCAGAGCAATGACAGTCTTGTGTAAATTTCTCATCTTTTCCAAAGGGTTTACCGTTCTTTTCGCGAAAAGATATGGAACATTATTTTTTGAAACGGAGAAAAGCACCCAACACGCTCATAACAAAGAGTATAACCGTAGCTGGTTCCGGCGCGCATCCCCATTTGTATCCCCACGTCATGCCATTGTATAACGTAATGGTATACGAGTTCGTATCGATATCGTATTCAGTGTTTGTCGCGAGAAAAAGCTCAAAGGAGGTGATCCCCTGGGCAGGAAAACGCTCATCATGCCCGTCATACGGATAGTCGCCAAATATATCTCCTTCAGGCAACTCCAGATCTTTGACATAAAAATCCGCGGGATTATCATACATATGAAAGTAATACGGCCATCCGTCATCAGTATCTTGCTGTCTGCCGTCAACATGCATATAACGATTGCCCGAATCGCCTGATTCCGTAACAAACTGTATCCAGTCTAGTTCGTCAGGATCACCCGGGCCATGTTCATAATGGAGAGATATATCAGCACCATGATGACATATGTTTCCATTCTCCCAGTCACGCGCTTTATACCAATCTACATGGAGAGTGCCGGTTAGGGAAGTTGCGGAAATAGTATAGATAAATGTAGCCCCTCCAGGCATATCCGGTTCGTTATCAGGATAATGCAATTGCAGATAATGCAGGAGCTGAGATCCGTACAATGAGGTGGGGTCAGGCAGTCCCATGGTTACAGCGGGGATCAGGTCGGTGTACCCCGGTGTCACTCCATGACAGTCAGCGTGCGGCTCGTAATTTGCCGCGTTTACCTGCACTGTGAAGGCATTCAGGTTGTGCGCTCTTGTACAAAAGATCAATACGGCAAGCAGTATCAGTTGTTTTCTCATAGCTGTAATCTCCTGTTGATGTTATAAGGCTTCCCACCTGCTGATATTTTCATCAAAGCACATTTTAGTATAATATTATTCAAAGATCACACAAAGGAAACACCGGAACTCGCAAAACGATTACAATTAATTCAAAAATATGTCGTTTACCTTAACATAACCACTTTAACGACCCGTTATATAAGGATACCTGAATGTTGAAAATCATTTTTGAAGCGGAGAGAAACGCTTAATGTGCTTATAACCAACAGCATAACCGTAGCCATTCCCAAACAGGCCATGAGATAAAGTAACTTATGCTTCTAAAAAAATGGTGTCCGTACCTGTTATGCGTCACTGTGTTGTAACTTAACTTTGGAATATCGTGTTAGACTCGTATATACGCCTCTTTAAATTTTGGGATATTATTAATAAATTTTGTTCTGTGAATCATCCTGTGACAATTAGAACAAAGAACAGCAAAATCTTTCTTAGGATTCAATTTTAACTTTTGCCCTTTCAAATCTGTTACCATTTCAAGGTGATGTGCTTCAATAAATTCTTTACCAATATCTCCATATACATTTTCGAATTTAAAACCACAAGCTTGACAGGTAAAGCCTAATAATTTTTTTACCTTTCGTGATAAGTTTTGATTTCTTTCAATGCGTTTGTGTTCCCGAATACGAGTTAGATCTTCGATTTCCATTTTGATCTCATCATCTTCTTTAGTATTGGTTGACTGTTGAAGAATGGATTTGATTGAAAGTTGAAAGTACAATTCCATTATTGCCAATAAATCACTTGTAAGTCTATTGTCATCAGGGATATTACCGGCTTTATAAAACTTAGAACAGATTGCACCTCTTTCATAAAGCGCGCCAAGGCTATTCATGGAACTAATTTTTAAATCAATAATACCAGTTTCATAATTCTCATTTATATTGCCAAGTTGTGCTAAAAAATCTTTAGCTCTTACTTCTAGGGCATGTTTGGCGTCTGAACCGTACGTATTTTTAACCGTTGTTACGCCTTGATTTAATGAGAGATACACTCCTGAAAAATCTTCGCAGACAAGATATACAATATAATAACCATCTGTTGCAGTCTCTGTAACTAGACGGTCAAAAATAGCTAGCCAAGGAACTCTCGCCCAATTTCCTTGTCCGACGCTACCTTTTATAAGGTAGCGTTGATCATTTTTAATTATTTCTTTAACATATTCTGGTAACTCTTTTCTTACGAATTCCCCCAAAAGATTATTCGAGAAAAATTTTTTAGTTTCTTTTGGATATTCTTCAATGAATAAATTTAAAGCTGCGTTAAGACTCATTTTTTATTTCTCAAATGGAAAGAGTGCAATCCTTAAATAAGACAATTTTATGAATCTAATTATACAGAACTACTTGAATTTGTGCAAAATAATAAACGCCCACTCCAGCCTCCTACAAATAAAATAATTTTTAATAATCTTTTCCATCTAAAACCGTGCCACTAAATAGAAGATATACTAAAACTGAAGTCTAGCAAAAAAAATTATCAGATTCTGCAAGATGGGATATACCTTTATTACCAGATGTTTAAATTAAAGAGATTGGGCAAACGTAAATAGTTTGGCAATCCCAGAGCTATTTGATTGACAAAAATGCCTTTGTACCAGCGCAACCTAGGTACCCATCAACCCTTTGCCATTTCAAGAAACATATCCCCAACACTTTCCGCTTCACATTTACCAAGCGGTTCATATATAGTTATTGATTCAACATCGCCTTATGGCAACGCATTTCAACAATGATTTATTACGAGGGCATATCGTGAAACCAATACTTTTTGTTACAGACGCCAACTTTCTATCACACCTGCTCCGGTGCTTGGAAATAGCCAAAGTGCTCCGCTCACGCGGCGAAACAGTTATATTCGCGGCAAGCGGAATATATGAAAAAATCCTCGCTGATAACGGGTTCGAGCGTTATCCCGTATACACCAACTGCCCTGTCCACACCATGAAAGCAACCCGGGCAAGCATGTTCCGGTATTATAACGGCAACCGCCTGCGCCAGAGCGTCGACTCGGAAATCGAGTGCATTCAGAAAATCAACCCGCGGGTGGCAGTGGGCGACTTCCGGTGGACACTCCGCATCAGCACGGAATACTGCAAAGTGCCGTATGTCGGCATCATCAACACCTTGTGGACAAAACATTACGCCGAGAAACGGTCTATCTCCGAAAAGATGCTGTTGGGCAAACTGTTCGGCAAACGATTCATGGAATGGGTATCGCCGTACGGGCAGAAACTGATGATGTTTGACCGGGGCGTGTATTTCTGGCTGTTGCGCAAAAAGTTAGGATTACATCCGATAAGCGATCTCAACCACGAAATGTATGGTGAATTCAATTTGATGCCCGATATACCTGAATTCTGCCCCACGAATGACTTACCTGAAAATTTCCGCTATATCGGCCCGCTGTTCGCCAGAAGCGACCGACCTGAAGATCTGCAGAAATACAAACTTCCCGATGAACCGTATATTTACGTAACGCTGGGCAGTACCGCGACTCCCAAAATGATTCAGCTGGTCATGGACGCCTTCGCCACCATCAGAACACCGGTTGTGATGACCACCGGAGGACAGCACATGCCGGTCACAATACCCTCGAATTTCATGTTGTTCGATTACCTGCCCTCGAATGCGGCGTACAAAAACGCTCAGGCTGTTGTCTGCCATGGCGGGCAAGGTACTTTGTATCAGGCTTTATCATACGGCGTGCCCATCATCGGTATAGCGACTCACAACGACCAGCAGTGGAACATGGACAGGATCACGGCTCTCAATCTTGGCATTCAGTTCGGTGAGGATTCGTGCGTGCCGGGTGACATATTAGCCGCATACACAACTATACTGAACGACCCGTCATACGCTCAGGCATGCGAACAGATACAAAAAACGCTGGCGACATACGACGCGCCGCGCATGGCCGCTGAACTGATTGTGGAATACGCCGATAAAGCGGACTGCGCTCAGGCGTGATATGCTTTATTTCTTCTTGAAATGAACAAACAGCCGCCCGAAATTTTTGCTGTCCTTTTCGATGCGGTGATACAGCTGTTTGATGTCCTTGCGTTCCAGAAACCGGATAACATGCTTTTTCAACTGCCCGCTTCCTTTGCCCGGAATAATCTCAACCAGCGTTATATTTTTTTCAACAGCTTCATGAATAACCCTGTCGAGTTCGTTCTCAATACTGCGCCCTTTATTGTAAATCTCATGAAGGTCGAGTTTTAATTTAGCCATACATTCTCCTGTTCACATAGCGCTTTCTTAAAATACTGGGAGCGATGAGAAAGTCTCTACATTTTCGTTAAGATGTCATCACGAGGAGCGTCAGCGACGTGGTGATCTCATCGTGTAACACAATACAGCGGAGAAAATTGCCACAGCCCCTGCGGGCTTCGCAATGCCAGTCTTTTGTGACTTTTTCATTGTTCCCGGCTTTTTAAAATACTACGATTATTTTCGGCAAAAAATCAATTGCTAATAATCCTCTCATCCCGACTCATCATACAGCCTTTAAAAAGAACCGCTAAAAATATTTTAATTATTTCATTGCATATTTAAATTACTGTGATATAGTTATTCTCTGTTAGCGAGAATGCGTAATGCTCGTGTGTTAAGTTTAGTTTTTTTTGAGAGTACATTTTTTGTTGAGATTTTTTTTTCCATCATTCATTTTAAGTTTTTATTCAAATAGTAGATTGTAGAAGCGTTAAACCGTAAGGCAGAATCTATTTGCCTTACGGTTTTTTTATTGAAAAAGTATAACAAGGAGAAGCAAGAGATGCCAACAGGTACAGTAAAATGGTTTAACGAAAAAAAAGGTTTTGGATTTATATCGCTTGATAACGGCGGAGATATATTTGTCCATTATTCGGCTATCAAGAGTGCCGGTTTCAAATCACTCGGTGAGAACCAAAAAGTCGAATTCGAAATCAAAAAAGGCCCAAAAGGCGATCATGCTGAAAACGTTATGGCCATCTAATCACCGGACATTCGCTTTTAGCAGGATTTTTATGATTTTTTAAGGCTTCAGCCCAAAAAAATCAAAGCATGGACAGGATAATTTTCATGTTCATGTACAGCAACTTCGGAAATCTTTTCGAAGTTCGCACGACACGTGGTTATTGGAGATTGTGATTAAGTTAAAATAGTATTGTGAGTACAGTAGGGCATATCCGGTTACCGGAACGTTGAACATTGTAATTTCAGATATTTTCTTATCTTTTCACTGATTGCAGTCACTCTGCAATCCCTCCAATTTCCACAGAGCGTGTTCCCCGAATTAATACCGCATGACAATATCGCTTGGAATCCTTTGCAAAACTAAAAACCTGTCATCACATGAAGTAGAGCGGCGTGGTGATCTCATCGTGCAACATAATGTAGAGGAAGATATTGTGTTACGAACTTTGTTCGTTTTGACCTTCTAAAACAAAAAACTCCACAATTTGCAAAAAGTAATAAGGAGTAGATTGCCACAGCCCCTTTGGGGCTTCGCAATGACATTCTCTTGTGACTTTTTCATCGCTCTCAACTTATTTTTGCAACTGTATTGCCTCATCCCCGCTCCCCAACACCATCACACTCATCCCGCACATAAAACAAACACAGGGAAATGAGGAGCGGATACAGCGGTATGAGAAGCCTTACCTCACGCCAGATACCAAAAATAGCGACAGGTATAATGTATAACGGAATGATCAGCGTCTCCTGACGGGTAAACCGATCTGCTTTACGGAATCCCAGAGCCGCCAGAACCCACCCGCCGCCTAAGAATAACACAAGATGAAGCGGCGCGATCAATAGCCCTAACGTGTATGTATTAATTGTCCAGACATCACTGATTGTATGCCGGACGCCGCTGAATCCCTGCATATATCGAATCCCGATAACAACACCTGCGGAAATCAGCGTAAGCGCCATAAAATTCACGATTTGCCGCATTACATTTTTGTCCGGTTTCTTTACAGCGGATTTGATATCCAGCGCCCCGAACAAATACACAAAAGGGATAAAAATCCCGGTTTCACGATTGAACGACGCGATAACCGTGATTATGGCGACCGCCACATACCTGCTCTTGCAACTGGCAAGAAACGCGGCGCAAAAAAGCCATGCTTCCAGAAGAGATCCTGGCTGGAAATAGTGATCCATCAGCGCAACAGGGAGCAGTCCCGCGCAAAACAGCGTTCCGATTAACGACAGCAACGGGTTATGCCATTGTTTCAGAAACAGGAACAACGTCATCAGAAATAAAAAAATAGCGGTGAAATAGTACATGGCATACGTTGTTGTCCATGCCTCTTTGTATTTCATAACCCCAAGGCCGCACAACAGTTTCGCCGCGGTTTCCGTAACAACTGGCACAAGGATTCGGTAATTATAGGGTGATAACGCCTTGCCATGAATAATTTGTTTATGTAAAAACATGCTGGATTTCAGTTTAGTGAACGTAAAGAGGGTGCAGTAATTATATGTCAGAACCGCCGCGACCGATGCGATCAGAATAGCTGTGAATAGAAACGATTTTTTCTGCATGGTAAATCCTCGCGGTTATGGGATACCTCTAATTATTTTTTTCTTGTATGTCCCCGAAGGTGTTGCTGATGATATACAAAGGGCGTTTTTTCGTTTCCATATGGATTTTACCGATATATTCGCCGATTATTCCCAACAGCATGAACACTCCGGCAAAAAACAGCGAATTCAGAATCAATATTGACGTCCAGCCCTGTATAGCCGAATCGAGCACCAGCTTGACGTATAACGCATACCCGCTGTAAAAGACAGCTATCATGATCGCGGCTATACATAAAAACAGTGAAAGGCGAATTGGTTTGATAGAAAAGGATGTAATGCCGATCAGGGCGAACCGGAGCATTTTCTTAAAGGTATATTTTGTCGTACCATATTTTCTTTTGTCCGGTTTGTATTCGATGCCTGCCTGGCGAAACCCGATCCAGCAGAACAATCCCCGCAGAAAAATATCCCGTTCGTCAATGGACGTGATAGTATTGCACACCGTGCGCGTAATGAGGCGGAAGTCAGCGGTATTGCATATTTTCAGCCCAGACAGAAAGTTAAAAACCGCGTAAAACAAAGATGACGTGCTTTTTTTCAGGAACCCGGTCTCGTCGTCTTTGCGTATTGTGTACACAATATCGTATCCTGTCTGAGCATGTCGTATTAATTCGGGTATTAATCGCGGCGGATGCTGGAGGTCGGCGTCCATCATGATGATATAATCGCCTGCCGCCATTTTCAGTCCGGCAAATAGCGCCATCTGGTGCCCGAAATTCCGTGAGAACTGGATTCCTTTCACGGATGCGTCGGATGCGGCGATCTGCCGTACTTTTTCAAAGGAATCATCAATGCTTCCGTCATCCACAAAAATGATTTCATGGACACATTTCAGCCGGTCGAGTTCTTTTTTAAGGACGGAGTAAAAATGTTCTATTCCGTCAGCCTCATTGAACATGGGAACCACGATTGATACAGTGTATTGTGTCGAACGTCCGGGCATTTTAATCTTCCTTTGTGTTATCCTGCGGAGCAGTACCTATAGACAATGCTTCTATAAGTGCAGTTGCGTCCAATATTTCGTTATCGAATTCATTATCGAACTCAACATTATACGCTGACTGCAGGTCGTTCCTCAAGTCCTTGTCTTTGATAAGTAAAGAATATCCTTTATTGTGAAGCCCGATAATTTTATCCGTGCCGCATGATTCGGAATACAGGAAGCAGAACGTTTTCTGCAGGTTGTCATTGTCCATAATGGTGTATTCAAAATGATGGTACGGCGCGAAAGAATCCGGTGAAAATGTGTATCGGAGAAACAGTTGATAAATATAAAACGGATGCTGCCATCCTTGCCCGATAACCGCGATTTTCTGAAAAGGCAAATTGAGCGTGTGCTCCGCTCTGTCTCTCAGTTTGGTAACTCCGTCTTTAAGCCATTGCGAGCCGCGAATCAGCCGTCCTGACGGGCGTGCTGTGTTGGCTGTTGCCGGATACCGGACATAATTCACGACGCTCATAATCAGAAGAGCTAAAAGCCATAGTTTCCATACTCTTTTATTTAACAGCGGCAATATGAGTAATATATATATCAGAACGGCTGGAAACAGGTTGTGGCGGGCGGTATTTCCGGGGCGTAACCCCCAGAAAAATACAATGGGGAGCATAGATAAAACCACCCAGCAATATAATACCTTATACTGCTTCGGGATAAAAAAGAAACCGATGAACGCAAGAGGTATACTCAAAAAACCCATTGCCCGGGCGATGACAGTCCTGTTTTCAGCGGAACAGAAATAGCCGAAATCAAGCGGAAATTGATCTGACCATTCGCTGATATCAAACTTCAGGGATACGTCAGGAAATGAGTTTACATACATTTTGAAAGACAGGAAGCAAAGACAGGTTATTATACAGAGCGCAAAGCACCACAGTATTTTTGTCTTGTAAGAAGCGGATGTGTTCCATACCGGAAAACAAAAAAGCGGTGTCACCAGAACAGCGTCAATTTTGGTGAATACGGATATCATATATAAAAACAGTGATACGGCGAATAAAATAATTTTGGATGTAAAACTCTGCCTTAGAATGCCTTCCTGAAATAAAACCAGCGACAAGAAGAAAAACGACAGTGATACTATTGTCGGGAAACCGTATATGCTGTTAAACCAGAATGCAGGGTTTAACTGGAGCAATAGCGCTCCGGCTAATGCAGTGTTTTTTGATTTTGTGATTCGAAAGGTGAAAATGAATAAGCAAAGTGTTGCCGCCGCGCTGGCAATCAATGTCAAAAGCGACATGAACAACGGAATGTATTTTATTGCCAATATGTTCATTTTCAATAAGATGAACAGCGTGCTCACGTATAACGGGGTTGAATACATCACATATTCTTTTGTGAGGTATCCGGTATAGTAACTCCTGATAGCCGTGTTTGCTATTCTGGCGGCGTCCTGTTCGCCAAAATCTGACGTGAGCAGAAACGGCAGATGTATAGAGATGCTCAGGATAAAAAGACTCAATATGTAAATGAAAACAGTGTTTTTTTTCACAGGATAATTGTCCTCTTATTTAATTATATCAAACTATCAGATTTCACATAACAGTTCAATGGAACAGTATAAGTTTCTGTCGCGATTATAGTCTCAAATCCGGCGTGAACTGAAAAGGGGCTGTATTTATAGCTTAGACAAAAAGGTTAGTGATGATTTTACCGCATCCTCTTTACTCTTGAGAATCGCCTCAGAAACCATGCTCCGAAGATAAAAAATAAACCGCATGCAGGTTCAGGCACTGCGACAAAATTGACTGGCCCATTGAACATAAATGTTTCATTTTCAAGTCTGATACCAAAACTTCCCATAACAGGTTGCAGTTCATCATCTAAAATTTCAGTTAGTAATGGTGTAGCATAAAATAAATAGGTAGTTCCAACAGGAGTGGCAAGTTGATCTGATGAAATGACAGGAAACAACTGAGAAGTAGATTGTGCATATATTGAGAATTCATAATACGGACTATCAGGATTGTATGAATTTGAAAAATTAATAGCTGGATTAAAAAACATCACATCAAAAAACAGCTCTTCAACATCACCCGGTACATCAGGGTCATTCACATTAAGATCAAAAATCCAGCGATTTTCTATGCCGGACAGTGTGTCTTCGTAAAAATCAATAGTGTAATAGCCGTTTGATGTGGTAACAGACGCCTGTACTGTACAATCTATGAATAACATGATTGTTTAAATGAAGATCAATGTGCGCATAATATATCCCTGTTTACTGTATAACTATTATATCACATAAATCATTACATGTGTAGTTT
>QZJZ01000083.1 GCA_003599815.1 Candidatus Auribacter fodinae | reverse complement strand
ACGGCGGCCGTAACTATAACGGTCCTAAGGTAGCGAAATTCCTTGTCGGGTAAGTTCCGACCTGCACGAATGGTGTAACGATCTGGGCACTGTCTCAACAGAAGACTCGGTGAAATTGTAATAGCGGTGAAGATACCGCTTACCCGTATCTAGACGGAAAGACCCCGTGAACCTTTACTATACCCTGATATTGAATTTCGATCCTGTATGTGTAGGATAGGTGGGAGGCTTTGAAGCTGGTTCGTCAGGATCGGTGGAGCCAACCTTGAAATACCACTCTTATTGTATTGAGATTCTAACTTGAACCTGTGAATCCAGGTTGAGGACAGTTTCAGGCGGGTAGTTTGACTGGGGCGGTTTCCTCCTAAAAGGTAACGGAGGAGTGCGAAGGTACCCTCAACACGGTTGGCAATCGTGTGTAGAGCGTAAAGGTATAAGGGTGCTTAACTGCGAGACCCACAAGTCGAGCAGGTGCGAAAGCAGGCCTTAGTGATCCGGCGGTAGAGTGTGGAATTGCCGTCGCTCATCGGACAAAAGGTACTCCGGGGATAACAGGCTTATCGCTTCCAAGAGTTCACATCGACGAAGCGGTTTGGCACCTCGATGTCGGCTCGTCGCATCCTGGGGCTGGAGAAGGTCCCAAGGGTTTGGCTGTTCGCCAATTAAAGCGGCACGTGAGCTGGGTTTAGAACGTCGTGAGACAGTTCGGTCCCTATCTGATATGGGCGTTGGATATTTGAGAGGACTAATCCCTAGTACGAGAGGACCGGGATTGACGAACCAATGGTGTTCCAGTTGTTCCGCCAGGGGCATCGCTGGGTAGCTATGTTCGGACAGGATAAGCGCTGAAAGCATCTAAGCGCCAAGCCTTCCTCGAGATTAGATATCCCAACTAGACTCCTTGTAGACTACAAGGTTGATAGGCTGGATGTGTAAGCGTAGTAATACGTTGAGCTAACCAGTACTAATAAGTCGATTGGCTTGACCTTATATTTTATATGACTGGGATGCCGTATACGGACTCCGGTCCGTATACGATTTCCCTATAATACTGTTAACAATTTATTTTTTTAATTTCCCGGTGACAATAGCAGAGGGGAAATACCCGTTCCCATACCGAACACGGAAGTCAAGCCCTCTAGCGCCGATGGTACTGCGACGTTAGGTTGTGGGAGAGTAGGTCGTTGCCGGGTTTTTTTTGCTTTTTTACGCGTGACTGTAAATCGGACACCCCAAAATGTCTGATTATCGGTCACGCGTTTTTTTATCTCCCATTAAGGAGCAATTAACAAGTCATAATTGAATGTCATTGCTGTAAGTCTAGGAGGGGTTGTAGCAGTCTCCTCCGATGTATAGTGATAAACCCGTGAGATCACCACGTCGCTGATACTCCTCTTAATGCGAGCATCAAAGAGTAACGTAGAGACTTTTTCAGTGCTCCTACATTAATTTTGATTAACTTTCTTCCTCATTATTCCGATATCAAATAGTTAGGTACACTATATGCTTCTTTTTGTTTCAAAAGGAGTTAGATAATAAGGAGGTCTGTTATGAAAGCGTGTGTATCAAGGAAAAGCCTAGGATTTACATTCATTGAACTGCTCTTTGTGTTTTCACTGGTTTCAATTCTCACTTTAATGATTCTTCCAGCATTATCGAAAATGAAGGAAAAAGGAAGGCAGGCAACCTGTATCGGCAACCAACGCCAGCTTGCAGTTGCCGCTATACTGTATGCCAATGAGGCATTGTGCAAACTGCCGCTTTCACTGGTTAAAGCAGTGGAAGATGGCTATGCGGTAACTGATTGCGGACAAGCTAATAATGTGCTGTCCTACGGCGATGAGGCGTACGCTCAATCGGCGATGTCGGCCCTGTATAACGCTAATTACGATATCACTCGGTGCCCGGAAGTCAGCGGCAGTGTGCTTGATGATGTTCCCATGTTTTCCTACGGCATCAATGTTTATGTTACCGGAATGAAACTTGACTTAATTGAAAACGCATCGACGACTGTTATGCTGACTGACAGTCATTATGAAGGCGTTTCTTCTTCAAACGAAGTAGCGTTCCGTCACGCGAACCATCTTGCTATTGCCGCGTTTGTTGACGGGCATATCGAACTGTTCACCGGCATTGTGCCGCCAACACAGTTTACACCTCAATTCGATACTGAAGAAGAGTATACGGAAGATCCACCGGTTGTTGACCCTCCGGCAGATGATCCTCCAGCGGATGGCCCTGTTGTTCGCAGTTACCCGCCGATAGTCGATGAGAATGGATTTGAGATTATTATGATAACCTCAACAGATCCTGAAGACGGAACAACTATATCGATTGATCTCAGCAGTACTCCTTTAACTGATAAAGCCTTGAGCCACGTAAGCTATACCTTTAATATTGATTTACCGCATGATGTATTACAGCTTATCGCCGATTCCGCCAGTTCAACGATGGGATACCCGGTTGTGGTTGTCGACCCTGACCCTCAGACAGGATTGCGCGGTATCAAGTTTGATGAGACTGCTCTTGGTGAAGATGGAGTCATTGAATCGTGCAACTTTACGTTTTCCGTACCGATTGAACATTACAATAATATGGATTCTGTATCGGTCACCACCAAAGCCGGACAAGGCATATACACCACTACAGTAGATTTCGATCAGGAATAACAACCGTATTTTCTGCATATAATTACAATCCCCTATAAGCCGGGCAGTCAGCCCGGCTTTTTTTTGTTGATTTGTATCATTTTACGCTGAATTATTTTTCCTTGTTTGTTAAAACATTATTTGCTAGATTAAAACATTACTTTGATGCACCTCCAATGTAACGTTCACAACGATAGCGGGAGATAAGTATGAAAGAAAAAGATGTATCCAAGATCAGAAGTTTTGCATTAGTCGGCCACAGCCATTCAGGGAAAACCAGTCTTGTCGATCAGATTTTTTTTATGTCAGGCGACTCCGACAGGCTTGGTAAAGTTGATGACGGTACTTCATACTCGGACTACTTCGACGATGAAAGGGCGCGTAAGACGACTATTCACTCCAAAGTGATGAAACTCGACAAGGACGGCCATGAAATTTTTATCATGGATACACCCGGCTATAATGATTTCTTCGGCGAAGTAGTCGGAGCGCTCGCCGGAGTCGACTGTGGACTTGTGGTTATTGACGCAGTGGCCGGAATACAGGTTCGAACCACGAAGGTCATGCGTCATCTCGCTGATAAAGAACAGCCTACGTTTATATTGATCACTAAATTGGACAAAGAACACTCTGATTTTGAAAAAACCCTTGGCGCGATCCGTGAAGCTTTCGGAACATCATGTGTCCCGGTCAATATTCCTGTTGGTAAGGATGCATCATTCAAAAGCGTTGTCTCGGTTCTTGAAGAATCGTGTAGTAATGCCAGCGTAAAAGATACATACGATATGTACCGCGAAATTTTTATGGAGTCTTTTGCTGAAACAGATGATGAGTTAACTATGAAATATCTTGAAGGCGAAAAGTTTACATCGGAAGAACTTCATGCGGGCGTGAAAAAGGCTATTCAGCAGAGAAAATTAATACCTGTTTTATGCGGTTCGGCAGAAAAAGCTGTCGGCATCAAGGAATTGCTTGATTTTGTGTGCGAATATATGCCGTCTCCTAAATTATTTTCTCCATTTAAAAGCGCTGACGGAAAAGACGAGAGAAAACCGATCATTACAGAACCATTTAGCGCTCAGGTTTTTAAAATTGTATCTGACCCATATATCGGACAATTAACCTATCTTCGTGTAAAATCCGGTATTTTGACTACCGATCATGATATTTATAATGTGTCAACGCGCAGTAAAGAGCGCGTTAATAACGTTTATTCATTTAAAGGGAAAGAGCAAAAGCAGATTCATGAAGCGTTTGCAGGGGAAATTGTCGCCATTGCAAAGTTGAAAAATACACATATTAGTAACACGTTCGCGGATGCTGATAAAGTTATTGAGTATCCTGAAATCGTTTTCCCAAATCCAACTACATATATGGCAGTACACCCGAAAAATGAGGGTGAAGAGGAAAAAATAGCTACCGGACTGCATCAGACCGCACTTGAGGATCCGACGCTGAAGGTAGATCGTAATGTTGAAACCAAGGAACTTATAATCGGCGGGCTTGGTGATTTGCATCTTGATGTCAAACTCGATGTTCTGCGCAAAAAATATGGTGCAGAAGTTAATTTGACTGTTCCAAAAGTCGCGTATAGAGAAACGATCAAGGGATTGGCTGAAGGGCATTGCAAGCATAAAAAGCAGTCTGGCGGACGCGGTCAGTTCGCTGATGTGTATATGAAAATTGAGCCGCTTGAACGGGGACAGGGGTTTGAATTTGTTGATGAAATCGTCGGCGGGGCGATTCCGAAAGGCTTTATACCTGCTGTGGAAAAAGGTGTTGTCGGCGCCATGGAAGAAGGTGTTGTGGCAGGATGTAAAGTGCAGGATGTACGTGTACGCCTGTATTTTGGTTCATATCATACTGTTGACTCTTCGGAACTGGCGTTTAAAATAGCAGGTTCAAAAGCCTTCAAGGAAGCGATGGAAAAAGCCCAGCCGTACTTGCTTGAACCGTACGTAAATGTTGAAGTAGTAGTAAATGATGAATATATGGGGCAGGTGACTGGTGAAGTGAACGTGAAACGCGGGCGGATTATGGGTATAGAATCTGCAGGGCCGGGATTGCAGTGTATTAAAGCGCAGGCCCCCCTTGCTGAAATGTACCGTTTCCCGACGGAATTGCGTTCCATCACAGGAGGAAGCGCCGCTTTTTCTATGGAATATTCTCATTATGAGGAAGTTCCGGCGATGGTTGCCAAGAAGATCAGCGAGGCATACAAGCGCCATGAGGAAGAAGAATAATTAATTAACATAGGAGACTTTTTCGTGTCAGGTCATTCCAAGTGGGCAAGTATTAAGCACAAAAAAGCCGCTATTGATGCTAAAAGAGGCAAGTTGTTCTCACGGTTTAGCAAGGAAATCACGGTTGCCGCCAAAATGGGTGGTGGAGATATTGATATGAACCCCCGTTTGCGTACCGCTGTGGCAATTGCCAAAGCCGCTAACATGCCGAACGATAACATTGATAAAGCAATTAAAAAAGGTACTGGTGAGTTACCGGGAGTGGTTTATGAAGAGTGTGTCTACGAAGGATACGGACCGAGCGGAGTAGCAATTCTTATTGAGGTGATGACTGATAACAAGAATCGTACTACCGCTGAAATACGGAGTATATTCACCAAACGTAACGGCAACATGGCGTCCGCAAACGCTGTGGCATGGATGTTTGAGAAAAAAGGTTTCCTTGTTGTATCGAAAAGCGTTGTCGATGAAGAAAAATTGCTGGATGTTGTCCTTGAAGCAGGCGCTGAGGATGTGAAAACCGAGGGAGACACCTTTGAAATCTATACTTCGCAGCACGATTTTGAAACGGTGAAAGAAGCTCTGGCAAAAAAAGGTATTGCGACGGAAAGCGCGGAAATAACGGCTATTCCGAACTCGACCATAAAGCTCACAGCGGAAAAGGACGCAAAACAGATTCTGGATCTGATCGAAGTACTGGAAGATCACGATGACGTTCAGAATGTATATGCGAATTTTGATATTCCTGATGATATCATGGCGGCTTTAGAGTAATAGGCTTATTGCAATTGCTGTCTTAATAAGAGGATAGAGCGTGCGGGTTATTGGAATTGATCCGGGAACGTATCAAACCGGATTCGGAATCATTGATGACGATAATGGTCATTTATCATATGTTGCGTCCGGTTGCCTTGAGAGCCGGGCGCAACAGGTTTCCAAACGGTATGAATCTATATACTCGCAACTTGTTGCTGTCCTTGAAGAGTATAAGCCTCAGATGTGCGCCGTAGAGAGCGCGTTTTATTACAAGAATCCTCAGGTCACCATGCGTCTGGGCGAAATTCGTGGTATTGTGATCTTATCTGCCATTCAGTGGAAGATGGACATCGTAGAATATTCACCATTGGAAGTTAAAAAATCGGTGGTCGGATATGGACGAGCAGATAAAACTCAGGTGCGGAAAATGGTCAAAGCGTTGCTCGGATTGAAAACTATATCGGGCGCGAATGATGTTTCCGACGCTCTTGCCATAGCTATATGCCACATCCACAACCGCAAGTCAATAACGCGTTATTTGATTAAAACTATTTAGCAGGCAGGGAGATACGGGTGTTTTATGATAGCATATGTCAAGGGTATTCTGCATGAAGCACAGCCGACGCGCTGTGTAATTGATGTGCATGGTGCCGGGGTTGAAATATTTATCCCTGTCAGTACGCATGAGAAACTGCCTTCTGTGGGAAAAGAGGTGCGTCTTTTGACTTATTTATATATACGCGAGGATAATACTTCTTTATATGGGTTCGCGACTCCTGAAGAAAAAGAAGCGTTTATCCTGTTGCTGAGTGTTTCCAAAATCGGCCCGAAAGGCGCTCTGAGCATTTTGTCGGGAATTCGGGTTGCGGAGTTGAAAACCGCTATTCTATCTAATGACAGCAAACGGATTTCCCTTGTCCCCGGTATAGGCGTTAAAACTGCCGAGAGATTGATTCTCGAACTCAAAGAGAAGATATCGCATATATTCGTTTCCGGAGAAGTGAGTACGCCTGCCGGTCAGAACCGGGTTATGATAAACGATGCTGTCAGCGCATTGCTCGCGCTGGGGTATCCGCAGGCGCAGGCCCAGAATGCCGTCCAAAGAGTTATTAAAACCAAAAGTTTAGATTCCTTCTCGATTGAAGATCTGGTAAAATTGGCGTTGCAGCAATCCAAGTAACCAATTGGTAATTACCTATGCATAAGAATTATATCGATGAATTTTTAGAAAAAGATGTCCAGCTTGACCAGTCGTTGCGCCCTGAGGTATTCGACGATTTTATCGGACAGTCCAAAATAAAAGAACGTCTGCTTTTGTTCATACAGGCGGCGCGAGAGCGTGGGGAGTGCTTGGATCATTGTCTTTTTGCCGGGCCGCCCGGTCTTGGCAAAACAACACTGTCGTATCTGATTTCCGGTGCGATGGGCACAAATATACGTATCACCTCCGGGCCTGTGGTGGAAAAGGCAGGTGATCTTGCCGGCATCCTGACCAACCTTGAAGAGGGCGATGTCCTGTTTATTGATGAAATTCATCGTTTAAACCATATCGTTGAAGAATACCTGTACAGCGCAATGGAAGATTTCAAGCTTGATATCGTGCTGGATAAAGGCCCCAGCGCTCGAAGCATACGCCTGAACCTGCCTCGGTTTACTTTGGTTGGCGCGACTACCCGGAGCGGATTGCTTACGTCGCCCCTCAGATCCCGTTTCGGCATGATTAATCGTTTAAATTATTATGATGCGAATGAATTGCAAAAAATTATCCTGAGATCTTCAGGCATACTCAATGTTGTTATTGATCCGCAGGGAGCTATGGAAATAGCCCGCCGCTCGCGGGGTACTCCTCGTATAGCGAACGCCTTATTGCGCAGAGTGCGCGATTACGCTCAGGTCAAAGCGGATAACCGGATCACTGCGGAAATCGCTGACGCGGCAATGAATTTACTTGATGTGGACAGCAAAGGGCTTGATGAAATGGACAAAATGATTTTGGTAACCATCATTAACAAGTTCGGCGGCGGGCCTGTGGGCATAAATTCTCTTGCTGTTGCTGTAGGGGAGGAAAAAGATACCATAGAGGAAGTGTATGAGCCTTTTCTCATTCAGCAGGGATATCTGAAACGCACTCCAAGCGGCAGAAAAGTAACCCGTTTAGGATATGAACATATGAAAGCATCCGCACCCGATGATCTTAACGATTTACTGCAGGATCAGCTGTTCTGATGCAGGCGCAATTCGCAAAAATATTTCTCATTGCCGGTATTATACTGTTAGCTGTGGGGCTTTATTTTTTAGCCGGAGGAAAAATTGAGTTTCTCGGAAGATTACCCGGCGATATACATATTGAGAAGGAAAACTTTAAACTCTATATTCCGATCATGAGCGGTCTTGTAATTAGTGTGCTTGTGACTCTGATAATGTGGATCATACGATTGTTTAGATAACGTGAAGAAAAATATTACCTCATCAATTATATCTTTTTGTTGGCTCTCTATCGTAGGCGTTGCGCTGGTTCATAAGTCGTTTGCAGTCGCGCCCCGGCCTGCTCGTCCGCAGGTCACAATACGTGTGTGCATAGGTGTATCTTCCAGCCTGAAACTAGCCATTGACGATACTTTTGAAATCATAGATCCTGTGACGAACTCTTTGGTCAAAAAAGGGCGCAATTATAACCGGACAATACATCTTGAATCGGGAAAAATAACTGATGACTGGGCGTTTAACGGCTCAAAAATTTATTTCAGGACTGGCGGGAAGAGCTGTTTTTCACTCAATGGCAATCTGTACAGGGGAAATGTTGAATTTATTATTGAAGGCAAAAAAGTTGTTGCCGTAAATCATGTGTCTATTGAGGATTACATAAAGAGTGTCGTACCCAGTGAGATTCATCGAAGTTGGCGTCAGGAAGCGTTGAAGGCGCAGGCTGTTGCCGCTCGGACTTTCGCGTATTATCATTTGCTGAAAAACAGGACGCGAGCTTACGATATCGCTTATGGAAGGCAGGAGTATAAGGGGATGGATGCCGAGCACGCCAAAACCTCGTGGGCAGTCGATGTTACGTTTGGACAGGTATTACAATTTAAAAATGAGGTTTTTCCCGCGTATTTTCATGCCGTATGCGGAGGGTATACGGAAGAAGCGAGCGTGGTATGGTCAAACAGCGAAAATACTCCGAGGGGAGCGCCTTGTACCTTTTGCAAAAACAGCCGTTATTATGAGTGGAACTATTTTATCTCTGAAAAAGATTTGCTGAAAAAACTTAATAATGCAGGTTTTAAACTTTCGTATATTTCGTCGGTTGAAGGATACAAGCGGTCTCCGTATTATCCGCGTCATCGATCACTCAAGGTTGTGGGTGACACAGAGCACATTATACCGGTGAACAAATTCAGGGAAATTGTAGGCTATGGAAATCTGCGCAGTTCAATTTTTACTATCAGGCATCAGGAAAAGAAATTTTTCTTTGACGGTAAAGGATGGGGGCATGGAGCAGGGTTATGTCAGTACGGCTGTAAAACAATGGCTGAGCAAGGGGTAAAATATCAGGATATGCTGCGTCATTATTACCCTGATACAGAGATAAAGAGGGCGTACTGATGCGCACTGAGGAATTTAATTATTCCCTGCCGGAGTCTCTTATCGCTCAACAGCCAGCGAAGAACCGGCATGATTCCCGCCTTATGGTTCTATATTACAAAAGCAAAAAAGTTGTTCATTCCACTTTCAGGGATATTTGTTCTTTTTTGTCTCCGGCGCATCTTCTTGTAGTGAATGACACAAAAGTGTTTCCTGCCCGCCTGCTGGGACGTAAGGAATCGGGCGGCGCCGTTGAAATATTGCTTGTGCGTGAAGTGGATGGATTGCGCTGGGAAGCGATGGTACAGCCTTCTGCCCGTGTGAAGGAAGGTACTCCCGTAGCAATAGACGGATGGAATAAACAGGTCTCTGTCGAAGAACGATTGCCGGGCGGCAGTCGTCTGGTTCAGTTCCCGGATGAGTGTGAACCGTTGGATATCGCTTTTCAGTATGGGCATATGCCTTTACCCCCATATATTAAACGGGATGTTTCTGATAAAGAGCAGTCAGCGTTTGACTTTCAACGTTATCAAACCATATTCGCACGTGACGCCGGATCAGTAGCCGCGCCCACAGCCAGTCTTCATTTTACCGATACAGTACTTGCGGAATTACAGGAGCGTTCTGTTGGTATTCAACATATAACATTGCATGTGGGCCCGGGTACCTTTAAACCGGTAAAAACCGATACCATTACAGATCATGTCATGGATTATGAATATTATGCGGTGTCACAGGAGACGGAGCGAAATATTAACACCCACATTTCCAATGGCGGGACAGTATGCGGCGTAGGGACAACGGTGGTGCGGACTCTGGAAGCGATCAGCGATGAAAGCGGCAGAATCCATGCCGGCAATGGAAAAACCGATTTATTTATTTATCCAGGCTACTCATTTAAAATAGTACGTAACATGCTGACGAATTTTCATCTTCCTAAATCCACACTTCTTATGTTAGTATGTGCCCTTGCCGGAAGCGATTTTGTTCTTTCTGCATATCACGAGGCAATACGTGAAAAATACCGTTTTTATAGTTACGGCGATGCGATGCTGTTACTGAATCAGTAACAAAAAATTTTATGGCGGCGGCAGGGAATGGATTTTACATTTATAAAAAAAGATGCTCGATGCGGGGCGAGAAGGGGTGAAATATCCACTCCGCGCGGTAAAATACAGACACCGGTATTTATGCCGGTCGGCACACAGGCTACTGTAAAGGGAATTTTTCCACGTGATCTGCTTGATTTTGACGCGGAGATTATTCTCGGAAATACCTATCATCTGTATCTTCGTCCGGGTATGGAGATTATGAAAGAAGCCGGAGGCCTGCACGCCTTTATGGGCTGGGATCGTCCTATTTTGACCGATTCCGGCGGGTTTCAGGTATTCAGTCTTGCTGATCTGCGGAAAATTACCGGCGAAGGGGTAGAATTTCAATCGCATATTGACGGCAGTTATCACTTTTTCACCCCGGAGTTAGTTGTTGATATTCAACATACTTTGGGTAGCGATATAGTGATGGTTTTAGATGAGTGCGTGCCGTATCCGGCAGACCATAATTATGCTTGCAATTCGATGAAACTTTCTTTAAAATGGGCAGAATTGTGTAAGAGGCATCATTCTAAAAAGGATAGTGAATCGGGTTTATTTGGCATAGTTCAGGGAAGCGTATATCGCGATTTACGGAAAGAATGCGCATACGCGTTGCAGGACATCGGGTTTGATGGGTATGCGATAGGCGGGTTAAGCGTTGGTGAACCGACTTCAGTTATGTATGAAGTTACCGGGTATACTGTTGATTATTTGCCTGAAAACCAGCCGCGATATGTAATGGGGTGCGGTTTTCCTGACGATATCCTGATGATGGTGGAATGCGGCATTGATATGTTTGACTGCGTTATTCCTACCCGATACGGTAGAAACGGAACAGGGTTCACGTCCTCAGGTAAGGTGCCGGTGAAAAACGGGGCATATAAATCTGATTTTCAACCGCTTGACCCTGAATGTGATTGCTATACATGCCGTACTTTTACCCGGGCTTACCTTCGTCATCTTTTCAATACCGGCGAAATGCTGGGCCCGGCTCTGCTCTCTTTGCACAATATTCATTTTTATCTGAACTTGATGAGGCACGTTCGCAGTGCTATTGATAACGATAATTATTTAGTGTTTAAACATAAATTTTTAAGCAGGTACCAAGAAGGAGAAAACCTATGAGCCTGTTCTTGTTTGCTCAAGCGGCCGCGCCGGCGGCCACACCGCCTCAGTCGTTAGGAGGGATGTTTTTAAGTATGCTTCCCATGTTTGTGGTTATTATTGTTATTTTTTATTTTATCGTATACCGTCCTCAGCAGAAAGAACAGAAACGGCGGAACGAGGTGCTTAACAACCTGAATAAAGGCGATAAGGTTATCACTGCAGGCGGCATACATGGTGTTGTCGCAACCGTGAAAACGGATACGGTTCTTATAAAAGTCGATGGTGATGTAAAGCTTGAGGTTAGCAAGCCAAGTGTCACGGTAGTACAGGCTAAGGGCTGATTATTATGTGTTGCGTAAATTTTTTTATTTTATTTTTAAGGATTTCATTCGATTTATGCCGACACTTACATATATAATCAGAATTATTTTAAAATGATATAAATTCATGATAAATAAAAATTAACAAAGGAGGAATCCATGAACAGAAATCTTCTACTGAGATCCGCGCTTATCTTGGCGGTGGTAGCAATCGCTGCCTATTTCTCATTTCCACCCTTTGATACGGCCGCCCGTAAAGGGAAGATCAATCTCGGGTTGGATTTAAAGGGCGGTGTCCATCTTGTCTGGCAAATTAACAAAGAAAAGTTAAATGAAATGGGTATGGGCGCGGACCTGCGCGAAGATAGTATTCACCGCGCTGTTGAAGTTATACGTAACCGTATAGATGCGCTGGGTGTTAAAGAACCTTCGATCTTTATACAGGGAACGGACCGGATAGTGGTTGAACTTCCGGGAATTGACAATCCGGGTGAAGCAATCAAAACCATTGGCGATGTCGCTTTTCTTGAATTCCGGCTTGTAGACGATGACCCGCAGAAAATTACAGAGGCGCAAAATGGGCGTCTTCCGCTCGGTTGGGAACTCAAATACCAGATTATACCCACGGAAAGAGGAGATAAGGAAAAAATCCCGATGCTGGTTCAGGCTCGTCCTGTTCTTACTGGTGATATGCTGGAGACTGCATATCCCACATCTGGCAGTGGATTCGGTATGCCGGAAGTCGGTATTGAATTTACAAGGGAAGGCGCAAAACGCTTTGGGACAGTGACAAGGGAAAATATCAACAAGCGCCTAGCTATTCTTCTCGATGACGTAATCGTTTCAGCTCCGGTAATACGCACTGAAATTCCAAACGGCAGGGCGGTGATACAGGGCCAGTTTACCAGTCAGGAAGTACAGCGCCTGTCACGTCAGTTGTCCGGCGGCGCTTTGCCTGTTCCGTTGAGTTTGATTGATAACCGTTCTATAAGCCCGACACTGGGCAGTGATTCTGTTCGCCAGGGTGTATCTGCCGCTATGTACGGTTTTATTCTGGTTGTCTTGTTTATGGCGGTTTATTATTTTATATCAGGATTTATCGCAGACCTTGCGTTATGCATTAATATCATAATGATAACCGGAGTTCTTGGCGCGCTTGGTTTTACGCTGACCTTACCCGGTATCGCCGGTATTGTTCTCACCATCGGTATGGCTGTTGACGCCAATGTGCTGATTTTTGAACGTATTCGCGAGGAACGCCTGTCCGGCAAATCGGTGCATGAATCTATCGCCGCAGGTTTTAAGCGCGCGTTTATGACTATTTTCGATGCCAATATTACAACTTTGATCACGGCGGCTTTCCTGTTCCAGTTTGGTACCGGCCCTGTAAAAGGGTTTGCCGTTACGTTGACGATTGGTATTCTGGCAAGTATGTTTACGGCGTTGTTTGTCAGCCGGGTTATATACGATATTCTTATCACGAAATTTGATTTTAAAAATCTTAAAATGATGCGGTTTGTCGGTGATACGAAATTTGATTTTATTGGTAAACGCACTGTTGCCATTATCGGTTCAGCGGTCATTATCGTTGTCGGCATGGGATATTTTATGTATCGCGGCGACGCGAATTTCGGGATTGATTTCACCGGCGGGACACTGGTTCAGATTCGCGGTAGCCAGAACATTCCTCTTGACGAAGTAAGAAACAAACTCCGTGACATTGGACAGGAAAAAGCTGTCATTCAGTATTTCGGTAACGATGAAAAAGATGTTTTGATAAAAACGAGCGCTGATGCCGCTGAAAATATTTTTTCAACGTTGAAAACATCGTTCACATCCTATGACTTAACACGTGTGCGTACGGAATTTGTCGGTCCGGCTATCGGCGCGGAATTGCGCCAGCAGGCACTCCTTGCTATCGTGTTTGCGCTGATGGGAATCCTTGTATACATAAGCTGGCGTTTTGAATTCAGATTTGCTTTGGGCGCTATTGTCGCTCTGATTCATGACGTTCTGATCACATTAGGAATATTTTCTATGAGCGGCAGGGAAATTTCATTACCGACTATCGCCGCACTGCTGACCATAGTGGGTTACTCGTTAAACGATACCATCGTTGTATTTGACAGAATCCGTGAGGATATGAACGTGTACAAGAAATCGAATTTCCACGATATAATCAATATGAGTATCAATCAAACCCTGAGCAGGACTACATTGACTTCTTTCACCACATTGATTGTGGTGATAGCGCTCTATTTCCTGGGGGGAGAGGTAATTAACGACTTCGCGTTCGCGCTTCTGGTCGGAATAGTCTTCGGTACTTATTCGTCGATCTTTATCGCGAGCCCGGTTCTGCTTCTTATGGAAAAAATTAAGAAGAACTAAGTCATTAAGTTCTACCTCAACACAGGAAAATAGAGATGAAAAAGCGATGGATTATTTATCCTATTCGCGAGGCATTGCGGGATCAGATATCGCAAAGTTTTGAGATAAGCAGAGTGTCTGCGCAAATCCTGATCAACAGGGGTCTGGATAATGTAGATGTTGTGCAAAAATTCCTTAACTTGAATTTGAACAATCTTTATGATCCGTTCATTCTTGAAGGAATTACTCAGGCTGTTGAGCGTATCCTCCTTGCTGTCAAACGAAAGGAAACAGTTCTTATACATGGCGACTATGATGTAGACGGCATAACCAGCACAGCGATAATGTATGTCATATTGCGTTCTGTCGGTGTTCCGGTTTACTATTACATTCCCAATAGGCTGGTCGAAGGGTATGGGCTTGGCGAAGAGGGTATTCAGGCCGCATTAAATCATGGAGCTTCGCTGGTTATTACAGTTGATTGCGGGATAAACGCGGTTAATGAAGTAAATCGTTTAAAAGCAAACGGTATTGACGTTATTATTACGGATCATCATGTATCTTCCGGCGACCTGCCGGATGCGTGGTCTGTGGTAAACCCGAATTTACCTGAACGGAATTACCCGTTTAAGGAGCTCGCCGGTGTCGGCGTCTGTTTTAAATTGCTTCATGCGCTGTTGAAAAAAGCGAGACAGGATAAATTGACCCTTTTTGATCATGTTGATTTACGCGAACATCTTGATCTGGTTGCTCTGGGTACTATTGCGGATATGATGCCGCTCGTTGATGAGAATCGGGTTTTTGTTCTTTACGGGTTGCGCCAACTCAGCAATACGTCGAAGATCGGGTTGCAGAAACTGAAAGAAAAAACTGCTATCCCCCAGAACCGCCCGATGAAAACAACAGATGTAAGCTTCTTTATCGCTCCTCGCATAAACGCGATCGGCAGATTGAAAGAGGCTGACCTTGCCGTGGAACTTATGATTACCGACGATCCTGCCGAGGCGCAATATCTTACGGATATGATGGAAAAGGTGAATCGCGAACGTCAGAAGCTGGAAGAAGAAGTGTTTCTCCAGGCAAAAGACATGATCGAAAATACACCTGAAATTCGGGACAGAAAAATATTGCTTGTCGCTAAACGTGATTGGGCAGTAGGGATTGTAAGTATTGTTGCCGCACGTTTAACGAGAGAATATTTCAAGCCCGCCATTGTCTTTACTATCGGAGATGATAATATAGCGCGTGGATCCGCTCGCAGTGTGACGTGCTTCAATCTGCTGGACGGGCTGTCAAAATGCGATGAGTTGCTTCTTGAGTATGGCGGGCATAGCTTTGCCGCCGGTTTGTCTCTTAAGGCTGAAAACATAGACGCGCTGACAAAGCGGATTAATGCCATAGCGGATGCCGAACTAATTAATAACGAGTTACTGCCTGAAGTATATATTGATTATACGATAAATTTGGCTGATATCGGCGACCAGTTAATGAAAGAAACAGAGATGCTCGCTCCTTTCGGACAGAAAAACAACAGGCCGGTATTTCTCTCCGAAAATCTAATGGTGCAGGGAATTCCTCGTTTTTTCGGGCGGAATCATGTCAAATTTATTGTTGAAGACGACGGCATTATTCAGGAAGTCATTGGTTTTAATATGCAGGAAGACCTTCGGGATTTGGCTAAGGGAGATATAGTTGATATTGTCTATTCCCTGCATTTAACGGAGTATACCGGTATACCGACGATTCAGTTGCAAATTCTTGACGCGCGTATACATAAGAACTAAGATCATAACCTGATCGCTTTGTTCATGATGCATCTATGCAGTAAGACGTACCATCTAAAAAAGATATTTGTCCTGTGCGGGGCACTTGCGGTAGTTGGCATTTTTCTTCTTTCACTCCGCACCGGACTTATTGATTCCCTGTTTAATGATTCTACGCATCGTATCGGTAAAGGCGGAGATTTTTTTCAGTTTTATCAGGCTGGGTACAACCTGACGCAGGGGAGCAGTATTTATCTGCCCGGTTCGGAACCTCTGGTTATACCGTACGGTGCGATTTATAAATATCCTCCCTTTGCGGCATATACGGTGGGTTTAGTTTCTCAGCTGACATCTCCATGGATAGCATATAGCTGTTGGGTTCTGTTAATACTATGTTGTTTTGTTTTGTTATGGTTTCTGATATCGAGTGCGGTTTTTGCCGTCGGCAAAAGATTAGTTCCTTTTTTTCTCTTCTGTTGTTTTACGCCATTATATATTGATTTGTATATGGGGCAGACAAATACAATAATGGCGCTTCTCTTATGCCTGATACTTATTTCAAACAGCCCATCATTTGTATGGGCGTTGAGCGTTAACGTGAAAATGCATACGTTATTGCTTCTTCCGGTGTATATCAAACAACGAAAAATGAAGATTATCCTGTATAGCGCATTGTTTTCTTTTTTGTTGTTTATTCCTTATTTTTTATGGCATCCATCTGATCTGAAGTATTTTGTGGAGTATGTGTTCGGTACTCCCCTTGATTATTTTTATCAGGCGGGTAATCTGGGTATGTATCCGTTGATTCAGGATTTAGTACAGCTCGTGACATATAATACAAGCACCATTGCCGCGGTACAGTTTATGTGGAGTATTGGTATTGTTGCAGTTTCCTTATGGGTAATGTTCACTACACAGGAACGGGATACAAGAGGATTGCTATCATTGTGGGTATGTACTTTTTTTGTTGGATATAAATTTGTATGGGAACATCATCTGGTAATGCTTTTACCTGTTCTTGCGGTTGAATATATGAACAGAGATCGCCGGGCCGTAGCTGTTATCTGGTTTTTTCTGGCGCTGCCGACAGTGTTTTGGTTTGTGGATATGCCTATCGGCGAGCGTTACGCGGAGTTACAGCCATATTTATCGGATACCCGCAGTATTTTGTATCATTCTTGTAAGATTATACCGCTACTGCTTTTGTATTCCAGCGTGATATGCAGATTGCTCAACGTACGGTTTCCTGCCAAGTGGCTGGCTGTCCTCCTGCTTGCGGCTGTGCTGTTTGCGGAGGCTGTTTCCGCTGTATCGCTTTCTGCGCGGGATTGTATCGCAAGGGCGTTAAAATGTGAGCTTAATGGAGACATACCTGCCGCGCATTTGTGGTATAAAAAAGCATATTTTATTAACCCGAATTATATCGATGGCTTGATTCATTACGCTAATTTTTTACAGGAGCAGGGCCTCGATGAAGAATTTTCAAAATGTGTTCACAGGGTGTACCGGCTTGATCCAGACAATCCCGTATTTGGTGATTTGAAAAAGACGAAGAATTGATTTTAATTCATGATATCGGGCTGTTTAACCCAGAGGTTAAATATATCGTTAAGTGTTTGCTGTTTCTTTTTTACCATATCCGGTTTAGATGAACACGATAACCGCCCGCCTGCCGCGCCTGTATGCCCGTCTCCGAGCCCCAGTTCGTCCATAATTGCCCCGACGTCTTTGCCGTGTTTTTTGTTGAAGTAATGAAAACCGAGCGAGATGGAGAAATTCAAGTTCGTTGTTTTGATCCCTTTCTGAACCTGATTTGAAACCATAACAACCGCACGGGCGGAAGGGCAGAGCGAAAAGACAAGCGCGCGCACAACTGATGGCTGGCGCTTGAATTCCGTCAGATCTATAACCGGAATTTCACGATTTTTGTCCTGCGGAAGAAAATAATGTGACTGCTCAATTATTTTCAGCATGGTCGCTTCTTCTTCAAGATATTGATTGAATCGTACCTTAACCCATTCATTTTGAGCGATATCTGGTAATGGCGCCGATCTGATTGCTTGTGCAAGCCGCCTCATGTATGCTGTTTCATCCTGTTGAGAGGAAAACGCTGTCATCAGCGACGAATTGATAATCCTGCCGGGGGTTGGGTTTCGCCATTCTTCAGGAGATGAGTAGAGAAAACCGTCGACGATATCCGTTTCAGCAACTGTGTCTCCCATAAAATCGGGAAAAGTCGAGTTGTCGGAAAGATAATCATAAATAACGCGCGCGCAACTTGGCGAAAGATTGAATTTGCCGGAAATAGAATCCAGAGCGATACCCCGGTACTCCAATTCCTCTTTGTTTCCTATATGGTGGTCAAACCATAGTCCGCAGGAAGAGGAATAGGGAAGATCACAAAGAATATCGCTGTTGCTGACCGGAAATCTTTTATGCGGAATATCCGTTGGCGAACAGAAAAATAGGTCATTGACGCCATAATGCAGACTGCATAAAGCCGCAGATACAATGCCGTCAAAGTCGTTATGAGTGACAATCCGGTTATACATATGAGTATCCTCAACAATAAAAGAGGCTAATAGGATCTCAATTATTTTTGAATCCCGCTACGAGCCCAGTGATAGTTTCTTTTGCATCCCCGAAAATCATCCGTGTATTTTCTTTGAAAAAGAGTGGATTTTGTACTCCGGCGAATCCGGTAGCCATTGATCTTTTCAGCACGAAAACCAGTTTTGCATGATCGACATTGATTATCGGCATACCATAGATGGGGCTTGACTCGTCTTCGCGAGCCGCCGGGTTGACTACATCATTAGCGCCGACGACGAGGCACACGTCAACAGTATTCATTGTCGGGTTGATGTTGTCCATGTCGATCAGTTTATCGTACGGCACGTTGGCTTCGGCAAGAAGCACATTCATATGCCCCGGCATACGCCCTGCTACAGGGTGTATGGCATAACGCACTTCACAACCATTCGCTTCCAGCAATTCGTCAAGTTCTCTCAACGCATGCTGCGCTTGTGCGACCGCCAATCCGTATCCGGGCACAACCACAACGGATTGAGCGGCTTCCAGTATAAGATAAGCGTCGTCGACTTTCAGCGGTTTTGCTTCGCCCTGAACGCCTTCCTGCTTTTTGGAGCTGGTTGCGCCGAACCCGCTGAACAATACATTCGCCAGTGAGCGGTTCATTGCTTTGCACATGATTTGCGTGAGGATAATACCGCTTGCGCCGACCAGTGCGCCCGCCACTATAAGAATATTATTTTGAATAACAAAGCCTGCGGCACAGGCGGCCAGTCCTGAATAACTGTTCAGGAGTGAAATAACAACGGGCATATCCGCTCCGCCGATTGGAATAACGGCAAGAATGCCAAGAATTAAAGACATAACTATAATTATTGAAAAAATCAGGTAATTACCAGCAGGATTCAAGCAATATAATGCTCCAAGCACTAGTGAACCGATAACCAGAACCGCATTAACAATGTGCTGTCCGGCAAAAAGTATTGGTTTTCCGCTGATATACTCGCTTAGTTTACCAAAGGCGACTACGCTTCCGGTAAAGGTGATACCGCCGATTATGACGGAAAGAAAAATTGTCACGGCAGTAAATGGCGGGATTTCAGGCGTGAAATGATATACAGCCCAACCGACCAGCAAACTGGCTATACCGCCAAACCCGTTAAATAGAGCTACCATCTCAGGCATTCGTGTCATAGCTACAAGCCGTGCCGCGAAAAAACCGATCACCGACCCTGCCGCTATACCGATAGCGATAAACTCATAGGAGATAATGGATTTATCCAGCAGAGTAATGATAACAGCCAGAAACATACCGAATGCTGAAATAAGATTTCCTTTGCGGGCAGTAGCTGGAGAACTCAGCATTTTTAGCCCGAAAATAAACATGATTGCCGCGGCAATATACGCGAAATTTATCAGTGCATTAAGGCTCATTTCTTTCCTCCGGTTTCCTTTTTGTGGAACATGGCAAGCATACGGTCTGTCACAAAATAACCGCCTACGACGTTAATCGTTGCGAACGTTACTGCCAGTGTGCCGAGCAGTACGCTGATGCGGTTATCGGTACCGGTTCCTGCAGAGATAATTGCTCCGACCAGTGTGATTCCTGATATGGCGTTCGCGCCGGACATAAGCGGTGTATGCAGTTTTGAGGGCACTTTTGAGATCAGCTCAAACCCGAGAAAAATCGACAGGAGCAGGATAAAACCAAGGTAGATAGCGATTGTTTCCATAGCTGGTTGTCTCCGTATGTTATTTATTTAATGATAATAGTGTTTTATTGCACATGGAACCATTATGGGTAATGAGGCAACCTTGCATAATCTCGTCAGCTGTATTGATATTTATGCTTTTTGCTTCTTTGTTCCAGAAATGGTCAATGAAATTGCAGATATTGTTGGAGAACATCAGGCTTGCGTCAAATGCCGTTTGTCCCGGCATGTTGGTTATGCCGATTATCTTTACTCCATTGATGTCAACTTCTTTGCCCGCTACAGAACCTTCCACGTTTCCGCCAGTCTCAACAGCGAGGTCAACTATGACGCTTCCGGGTTTTATGCCGGCAATCATGTCTTTCGTGACAATCAGAGGAGCTTTCTTTCCAAAGACCTGTGCTGTGGTGATAACCACATCAGCGAGGGAGCATTGTTTCGCCATTGCCTGTCTCTGTTTGTCGAGTTGTTCTTGTGTAAGTTGTTTTGCGTAACCGTTTTTTGTTTCTCCGGTTTCGCCGAGGTCGACCTTGACGAATTTCGCGCCGAGCGACTGAACCTGTTCAGCCACTGCCGGGCGTGTATCGAACGCCTCAACCCTCGCGCCGAGCCGTTTTGCGGTAGCGATCGCCTGTAATCCGGCGACACCTGCTCCTATAATAAATACCCGCGCCGGAGAAATAGTGCCGGAAGGGGTAATCATCATGGGGAATACTTTATTAATACGTTCCGCCGCTATAATAACCGCCGCGTATCCGGCGATATTTGCCTGAGAACTGAGCACATCCATTTTTTGCGCAAGCGTCGTTCTTGGAATCATTTCAAGACTAATAGCGGAAATACCTGATTTCGCGCATATGTCCACAAGAGCGGATTCGTTAAACGGATCAAGATAACTGATATGAATAGCGCCTTTTTTCATAGTTTTTATTTCTTCCGCGTCCGGTTTGCGAATGCGCACGATACAGTCTGCGGAAGCAATCAGTTTTGAGCGTTCTTTTTCGATGACAGCGCCTGCTTTTTTGTACGCATCATCGTCAATATTGATTGACAGGCCAAGCCCGGTTTCAACGCCAACAGAGGCTCCTTTCTGCACTAACCGTTCCACGGCAGAGGGAAGCAGAGGTACTCGTGTTTCATCTTTAAACTGTTCTCTTGGGACTGAAATCAGCATTATTTACCTCATGGTTAGATCTTATGGTGGCAAAAACATATCCCTAATTACAGTAACTAATTAGAAGAATACAATATCATAAAAAAAGGTAGTGTCAAGGTCTGAATAGGTATAATATTTTTATAAACGCAGAAACAAAATTCAGTAGTACGTTATGTATTATGTTCTTTTCTAAACGGCAGGAGTGGTATATAATTTTTTTAAACTTAAACACGAGATTCAAGTCTTACTTCACTATTCTATTCTTGAAAATAATTATGTAAGGAGATATCAATGAAGTTGTTAGTTAAAACACTATGTCTGTGCGCCATCATATTTTTTGCCGGATGTTCCCGGAAGCCGGCTGATAAAGAAACTGGCAAGAGCGCTATAAGGGTCGTTGCTACTATCGGCATGATCGCTGATGTTGCTAAAAACGTCGGTGGGGAAAGAGTTGAGGTTGCAGGGCTGATGGGTCCGGGGATTGATCCGCATCTTTACAAAGCAAGCGCAGGAGACGTTCGCGTTTTATCGCAGGCTGACATAATTCTTTATAACGGACTGCATCTTGAAGCAAAAATGGGCGATATCCTCCATCACATGAAAAATAAAAAGGTGGCGGCGGTGTCCGGAACCGTTCCTGAGGAGCGCCTGCTTGTATCGCAGAAGTATGCCGACGCACCTGACCCGCATATCTGGTTTGACGTCAGTTTGTGGATAATCGTTGCGCAGAACATATGTGATATTTTTGCAGAATACGATCCTGAACACGCGGATTATTATAAATCAAATGCCGAAGCATATATAAGGCAGATGAGTGAACTTGACACATATGTTAAGCAAAGAGCGTTGGCTTTGCAGGAAGATAGAAGAGTCCTGATCACGGCTCATGACGCGTTTCATTATTTTGGCAAGGCATATGGTTTTGAAGTCTATGGATTGCAGGGTATAAGTACGGAAGCGGAAGCCGGAGCCGCTGATGTGCGCAAACTTGCTGATTTTATCGCCGCGCGGAAAATACCCGCGATTTTTGTGGAATCATCAATCCCGCGCCGTAACGTGGAAGCATTGCAGGCGGCTGTGCAGTCACGAGGTTTTAATGTTGAAATAGGGGGAGAATTGTTTTCTGACGCGATGGGTAATTCAGGAACGCCTGAAGGAACATATATTGGAATGGTCAGGCATAATATAGATACGATCGCAGATGCGTTGGCAGGTAAAAAATCGGAATCACCCCATAAAGAATAGAGGATTATATAAGTCATGTTGACCAGAGAACAGGAATATGCTGTTGAAGTTGAGGACTTAACAGTCATTTATCATGAAAAGCCCGTGTTATGGGATGTCGACCTGCGCGTGCCGACCGGTGTTGTGATGGCGATTGTCGGACCGAATGGGTCGGGAAAAACCACGCTGATCAAGACCATCCTCGGACTTATTAAGCCTGCCGCCGGGCATGTTTCGATCCTTGGGAGATCATATAATCAGCGCAGGCAGGTAGTCGGCTATGTTCCTCAGAGAAACAGCGTGGACTGGGATTTTCCAACTACCGTGCTCGATGTTGTCATGATGGGACGGTACGGCGCTCTCGGCTGGATACGAAGGCCGGGTAAGGCGGAGAAACAGCAGGCCCATGAAGCGCTTGAGAAAGTGGGAATGAGCAAATTCGCTCACCGCCAGATCAGCCAGTTATCCGGCGGACAACAGCAGAGGGTATTCCTTGCCCGGGCTCTTGTTCAGGACGCGCTGATTTATTTTATGGACGAACCGTTTCAGGGTGTTGACGCTGTAACTGAGCGGGCTATTATTACTATCCTGAAGGAATTAAAGGCATTAGGAAAAACGCTGATTGTCGTGCATCATGACCTTCAGACAGTGACCGAATATTTTGACTGGGTAATGATGCTTAATGTCAGGGCAATCGCTTACGGACCGGTCAAAGATGTGTTTAATGAACAGAAACTGCAGATGACCTATGGCGGGCGTACACCGTTTTTGAACGTCGTTGTCGCTGAAAAGAACGCGGGGAACATGTAAGGGTATGCTTGAGTATATTAAAACCTTTTTCACTGACTATACAGTACGGAATGTAGCGTTGGGATCAGCACTGCTCGGCATATTGTCAGGGGCGTTGGGAGTATATGCTGTATTGCGCAAGAGAAGCCTTGTTGGAGATGCCATATCTCACGCGGCGTTGCCGGGGATAGCGTTAGCCTTCATGCTGACACAGAGCAGAAGCCCTTTGATTCTTCTTGCCGGTGCCTTTGTCGCGGGCTGGATTGGCATGCTAATGGTGTCCGGCGTGGTAAACATATCGAGAATCAAAGACGATACTGCGCTGGGGATAATATTATCAGTATTTTTTGGTTTCGGTCTGGTATTGCTCACATTTATTCAGAAAATACCGGATGCGCGTCAGGCCGGGTTGGATAAGTATCTTTTCGGACAGGCCGCTACGCTGATGCAGGGTGACGTGATTCTCATGGCAATCCTGAGCGCGGTGTCATTTCTGATGATGTATTTATTCTGGAAAGAATTCAAACTCCTGACGTTTGACCCGAATTACGGATCTAGCCTTGGTTTTCCGATGAGATTGATCGATATCATGCAGATAACGCTCATAGTAATAGCGATTGTTATTGGTCTTCAAACAGTTGGAGTGGTATTGATGAGCGCGATGATTATTGCTCCGGCCGCGGCGGCACGGCAGTGGACAGACCGTTTGTTCATGATGGTTTTACTGTCGGCGTTGTTCGGAGCGTTTGCTGGTGTAAGCGGCGCCTTGCTGAGCAGTACAACCAGTAAACTTCCCACAGGGCCGGTGATAGTGTTAGTTATTACTATAATTGTCATATTCTCCATGTTGTTTGCGCCCAACAGGGGCATAGTATGGAAGTATTTCCAGTTTCATCGGCATAAGATGAGAATAACCATGCAAACCGTTCTGCTGGAACTGTACTATCTGTCCATCAAACATAATTACCGGACAAAAAGTTATTCCTTAACGTTATTGCAGGCTATAACCCCTGACCGCATCGGGGTAAAAAAGAATTTGCGGGAACTGGAAAGGCGAGGTTGGGTCAGGCTGTTCGGGTCGTCTGAATGGGCGTTGACGGACGCTGGTTTTGAGCATGCGCAAAAGATAACGGAAAAGACTTCTCAGGAGTAATAAATGAGTATTCAGCATATAGAGATACAAATTATAGCCTCGCTGGTAGCTGTTACCTGTGCGTTGCCGGGGGTGTTTCTTGTTTTGCGCCGGTTGTCATTAATGAGCGATGCCATCAGCCACGCGATATTGCTGGGTATAGTACTGGCTTTTTTTGTTGTGGAAAACCTTGCATCCCCGTTACTTATTGTTGGCGCTGGGTTGGTTGGGCTGGCGGTTGTTGTCGGAGTGGAATTATTGACTCGTACCCGGCTTGTTCACGAAGATTCAGCCATCGGCCTTGTTTTTCCTGCATTATTCAGCCTCGGGGTAATACTTATATCGAGATATGCCGGAAACGTGCATCTGGATACAGATGCCGTGTTGCTGGGAGAACTGGCATTTGCGCCGTTCGACCGGATCAGCATTTTCGGGCATGACATTGGCCCGCGAGCGGTGTATGTTGTGGGTGTGATACTTGTGATTAACCTTGCGTTTATCACCATCTTTTATAAAGAATTAAAACTTGCCACATTTGACAAAGCGCTCGCCGCTACGCTTGGTTTCGCGCCTCTTGCCATACATTACGTCTTCATGTCTCTGGTTTCTGTAACGGCGGTTGGGGCTTTTGATACGGTCGGGTCGGTTTTAGTAGTTGCCCTGATGATCGCTCCCCCCGCGGCGGCGTATCTTTTAACCGATACGTTATGGATTATGTTGTTATTGAGCGCTGTATTTGGTCTGATCAGCGCTTTAAGCGGATTCTGGCTGTCAGTGGCTTTTGACGCGTCTATCGCGGGTTTTATGGCAACAATGTCAGGCGTTATGTTTCTCGTTGTCCTGCTTGTCGCTCCAAAGAGGGGGCTAGTCTCAAAATTATTGACCCGCCGCAAACAGAAGCGCGAGATCGCTACAACCATGCTGTTAGTACATCTGCTGCATCATGAGAATGCGAAAAACGCCAATATCGAATGTAATGTTTCCAACTTGCCGGAGCACCTGCACTGGCATCGATCTATGATTAACCGTATTATTCAGTTCGCTCAGAAAAGCGGTTTTTTGTCTCGTTCCGGAGAACTGCTTGCCCTGACCGATTCCGGACGTAAACGCGCTCAGGAGGATATGATATACTGAAATCAGCAGTCGATTTTATCAGAACAGAAGAAGATCGGCTTATTCCCCTATTGAATAAACCGGTATTAGATGCGGATGATTTCAGGTTGTTTCAGGATTATATCTATTCCTTTTATTCCCAGTATGGCAGGCACGACATGCCATGGCGGCTGACAGATAATCCATACTATATTTTTATTTCCGAAGTAATGCTTCAGCAGACACAGGTAGACAGGGTATGGAACAAATACACGGAGTTTATAAAACGCTTTCCGGATGTTGAGTCATTGGCTTCCGTATCTTTGAAAGAGGTTATGCCGTACTGGCAGGGATTGGGATATAACCGGCGCGCGCTGTATTTGCATCAGAGCGCCCAGCGTATCATGGATGAGTTTAACGGGCGAATTCCGTCAACAGTGGATGAATTGCAGTCTTTGCCCGGAATCGGCTGTGCGACAGCATCTTCCATATGCGCTTTTGCCTACAATAGCCCTATTGTATTTATAGAAACGAATATTCGCAGTGTCTATATTCATTTTTTCTTCAATGACAGTCAGTGTGTACATGATGGGGTATTGCGTCCCTTCATAGAGAAGACACTTGACAGAGCTAATCCGAGAGGCTGGTATTATGCTCTTATGGATTACGGTGCGGCGCTTAAAAAGTCGGTTGGCAACCCCGGCAGGCGCAGTGTGCATTATACCCGCCAAACTCCATTCAAAGGCTCCCTCAGGCAGGTGAGAGGAAGTATTATTCGCTACCTGACAGAAAATGGTACCATTTCGTACGAAGAAGTCTATATAAATGTTGTCAGTTCCCGGGAAACAATAGATTCAGTGCTCAAACAATTGGAAAAGGAGGGTTTCATCGTGGTAACTGACAAAACCCTCTCATTAGCGTAACGTAATTATTTTGTTTCTTCTATCATCAGATCCGGTTTATGGCGGACGATAGTGCCTGATATCATGTAAATGACATCTTCAGCAATGTTGGTGGCGTGGTCAGCGATACGTTCGAGGTATCGTGATACGGACAGGTACCGCAACAGCCGCTGTGTTAAGCTTGTATCACGATTAATGCCTTCCTGTACCTGTACGTACATTTGGCGGTTTATCGCGTCAACCTCATCGTCTGAGCGGCATACTTCCAATGCCGCGGCGGCATCCATGTTAATCAGGGCATCAATGCTCTTCTTGAGCATGGTTTTCACATCTTCCACCATGAGCGGGAAATCGAACGGGATATCAATTTTAGGTTGTTCCGAGAGGAAATGAGCTTGTTCAGCTATGTTGACAGCCAGATCGCCAATACGTTCAAGGTCATTGTTGATTTTCAGCACCGCCACAATGAAGCGCAGGTCGATAGCGACAGGCTGATGAAGCGCTAGTATTTTAAGGCATTCTTCCTCGATATCAACTTCGATATAATCAACAACATTATCATGTTTGATAACGTGTTCCGCAAGTTGGGTATCCCTGTCGGTCAGCGACTTGACAGCAAGATGAAGGTTTTCCTCAACATTGGCGCAGAGATGAAGGATATCCTTCTTTATCTGTTCTATTGACTTAATTAAATGGACTGACATTAAAACCTCCTTTTTAAACCGATCTTCCGGTTATATAATCTTCAGTTTGTTTATTCGTAGGATTAGTAAATAGCTGATTTGTCGGTACCGCCTCTACAATTCTGCCGTCATTGAAAAAAATTGAGAAATCAGATACACGCGCCGCCTGCTGTAAATTCTGGGGAACAATGATTATGGTGTACTTCTTTTTCAATGTGCCGATCAGGTCTTCCAGTTTTCCGGCCGATATGGCGTCAATCTCTGCGGTCGGTTCATCCATGAGAATAAGCTCAGGGTCGATGGCAATACTTCTGGCTATACAGAGTAACTGTTGCTGAGCCGGGGTGAGTTTATAGGCATGGCCGTTCAGCCTGTCTTTTACCTCATTCCAGAGCAGAACCGTTTCCAGCGCAACGCGTACACGTTCCGCAAGCGTTGATTTTGTGAGCTTGTAATGTAATCGAATCCCGTAGGCTATATTTTCAAAAATACTCATAGGAAATGGTGTCGGTTGTCGAAATATCATTCCGACATTTTTGCGAAGTTTAATCAGGTCATACTTCTGATCAAGAATGTTGATGCCGTCAATATACACAGCTCCTTGTGCGTGCCGGTCTTTGTGGAGATCGAACAGGCGGTTATAGAGCCGCAGATGAGTCGATTTCCCCGCTCCCGCCGGACCGATCAGCGCAAGTATTGAATTCTTTCTGTGAGTCAGGCAGTTGTTAAAAAGAACCTGTTTTTTTCCGTAGAAAAAATCGACATTCTGTACTTCAATATATGTGTTATTGGTATCGAACGCTTTTGTATTCATCGTAGAGGCCTTGATAAGTATTGAGGTTTGCCTGTATACCGTGCGATAAGGGTAACTGCCAATATGAACAATGTTAGCAGTAGTGCCGCTCCCCATGCAATATCATTTCGTTCTGCAAAAGGGGATAGGGCATATTGAAAAATGGTTACGGTGATGCTTGCCGTAGGCTGGCTAAGCGAATCAGCCTCATAATTATTATTGAGAGCAGTGAAAAGTAGCGGTGCGGTTTCACCTGATATCCGTGCAATAGTAAGCAGAATTGCGCTGGCAAGCCCTGAGCGGACAGCACGGAGCAATACAAAGAACGTAACGTTCCATTGAGAAGCCCCGAGCGCGAATGCGGCCTCGCGCATCGCAGTCGATGACTGAACCAGAATCTCAGCGGTTATACGTGCCGTCACCGGTATAATAATCAGGGTAAGTGCGGTAATCCCGGCGAAACCTGAGAAATGCCCTGACGGTATAACTATCAGAGTATAGACAAAAAGCCCGGTAACGATGGTTGGCGTTCCTGACAGGATGCCGCAGGCATTGAGTACAAAATCAGCCTTTCTGGTGTTGCGGGCTAATTCACCGATGTATAATCCTGCAAGAATACCTGTCGGGACACCGATTAAAGCGGAAAACAGAATCATCTTTATAGATCCTTGAAGCGCGTTACTGACACCGCCCTCATCGACGCCCGGCGGAGCGGGAAGCGCGGTAAAAAACGTTTTTGTGAGCGCCGGGTATCCATTTTTGCATAAGGCGATTATGAGCATAACAAGAACAAGAAACGAGAAGAGGGCACATCCGGCAGTTATGCTGAGCATAATAAAATTTACCAGCCTGCGTTGATAAAGTGACTTCGCTTTCATTTATTCCACTCCTGATACCACGTTAATTTTTCGTAACCATAACCGTGCTATAGTATGAACCCCGACAGTAATGATAAACAATACAAGCCCCAGCTCGATAAGCGCACTGCGGTGCAGTTTGTCAGGCGCTTCAACGAATTCGTTGACCAGCGTGGAACCGATTGTATTGCCGCTTGAGAATAAGGATAACGATATAATATGCTTATTTCCTATGACAAAAGCGACGGCAACGGCTTCTCCAAGCGCTTTACTGACACCGAGCAGGCAGGTACCCAGTATGCCGGGCGAACAGAATCTGAGCAGGAGAGCATGAATGGTCTCCCATTGTGTTGCGCCAAGCGAATATGAGGCATCTTTAATCTCAGATGGGACTTTATCCAGAATCTGACGTGTGGCATTTATTGTGAATGGGATAATCATAATTGCAAGTATAATGCCTGCGGTTAATATACCTAATCCGTTAAGTGCTCCTTTAAAAAAGGGGAGCGAACCGCAAAGAGCCTGTAATAGCGGTTGAACCAGACTGGACATAACAGGGACAAGAACAAACAATCCCCAAAGCCCATAGATAACACTTGGAATAGCGGATAAAATCTCGATAACGGTTCCGAAAAATCGTGATATAACCGGATGACTGAACTCAGAAATATACAATGCCGCCATAATGCTTATAGGCAGGGCGATAATGGATGCTATTAACGTTGTTGCCATGGTTCCGTAAATGCTGGTTAATGCGCCGAATTGTATTGTTCCGGGATTCCATGAACGGGAAAACAGAAATGATAACCCGAATTGTTTCAGCGCCGGAGCGGAATAATACAATAAGGAACTGATAATACCGCAGATAACAAAAAATATAATAAAAACACTGGCAATGCACAGTATTCTGAGGATTTTTTCCGATGTGCTTAAATGTCGAAAATGTGCTGTCAGTAAATTGTTCATAGTGTGTACCGTTTTATATCTCATCAGTCATGCTATACCGGATAGATGGAATAAACATTATTCATCATAGTTCCAGACAGGCTGTCCATCCGCTTTGATATCATTTTCCCACATTTTATTAATAATCGCGACTACTGAATCAGGAATAGGGATATAATCCAATTCAATGGCAAGCGCGTCACCGTTTTCATAACACCATGCGAAAAAGTCGAGTAACGCTTTTGCTTTTTCAGTACTTTGCTGATGTTTGCGCATTAATATGAACGATGCACCTGTTATGGGCCAACTTTTATCTCCGGGCTGGTCAGTTAAAACAACATAATATTGGTTGGAATTCTGCCAGTCGGCATTTTCTGCGGCTTGCTGAAAAGTCTCGATTGCTGGCGAGACAAAATTTCCGGATTTATTTTGCAACGAGATAAAAGCCAAATTATTCTGCACCGCGTATGCGAATTCCACATATCCGATAGCGCCGTCTATACGTTGAACAAAAGTGGCGGCGCCTTCATTTCCTTTAGCGCCGATTCCGGACGGCCACGGAACTGCTTTGCCGTTGCCGATGCCTGATTTCCAATCCTCAGACACTTTAGAGAGATAATTTGTAAATATCCATGTAGAACCGGAAGGGTCGGAACGGTGTACTACAGTGATTTCTTTATCAGGGAGTTCCCTGTCAGGATTGAGATCCTGTATTTTGGGATCGTTCCAGCGTGTTATTTTATGAAGAAAAATGTCAGAGAGTACCTGTCCTGTCAGTTTCAAGCCTGACGAGGTTATGCTTTCATTATATACCGGGACTATGCCGCCGATAATGAGCGGAAACTGAACAAGGCCGTATTCCTCCAGTTCAGCGGGAAGCAACGGCGCGTCACTTGCCCCGAAGTCAATAGTGTTTGATTTTATCTGCGCGATGCCGCCGCCGGAGCCGATAGATAAATAGTTTATTTTAGTGGATGTGTTTTTATAATATCGGTATGCCCACTTAGAATAAATGGGGAAGGGGAACGAAGCCCCTGCCCCATTTATTACCATCTCTTCAGCGTATGCGGAAGGTGAAACGGCTAAATGTATTATTAAAATTGTTAGCCATGCTGTTGTTTTTGCCGTTTTTAACAAGATTTGTCACACTCCCGAAACAAAATAATTAAAACTTTAAATTTAAATCAAGCTGCCAGCGGTAGTATGAATACTCATCGTCAAGGCGAGGACGGTTCACAAACAATGAGCTGGCAAGTTTTGTGTTTTTCGCAAGTTGATATCCAACGCCAAACCGGTGTCCTTTACCGTCAGTGCCGCCGCCAATAAAATCTGAATCAGTAAATGCTCCGAACACAGCGTCTGCTTCGAGTCTCCTGTAGTCGTAACTGAGTTCCCAATCACCAGGTTTTTTGGTTTCGTTAATTTTAATACCATGCAGCATCCCTGACTCGTCATGGTCTGTTGCTGTGTTAGTTACGTAATCACCACACACAACTACCGGCAGGTCTAATGCTTTAAAGTGAATTTCCCAGAAACCTTCGAGCAAGTTGTAATCGACCGCATAACCATCGGTTACTGCACCGCTGGCAAGTATGATGTCGTCTACGGAGTTGCCGAAAGAATCATCAGCGTACAAAGCATTCTCGGTCAGTCCTTGGTAATCATAGTATGAACAACCGCCAACGATTTTGACGCCGTCCATGACTTTAAATTCAATACCGCCCTGAGCGCCCCACAATGACACGTCAGCTTCTCTGCTTATTTCATCAAGCCAGAATCCACCGCCGTTGGCGAAAACTGTAACAGGACCGAGTTCAGTTTTGTATTTCACCGCGCCGCCTTCAGGACGCAGGTCACCGTCCCATATCAATTGATTTTCGAGCGGGGTGTGAAATGGATTCTTCATTTTACCTGCGATAGCATGCATCCCTTTGGTATTCAGGTTCATAATTTGTTCTGGGTGCCAGTCAAGGTAAGCGAGGTCGATAAAGACGTCTTTACTTTCAAAGTAGTTGTCCAATGTCTGGTTTGATGATACAGGATCCTCAGAGCCCGAAGCAAGCTGAAAACCGAAATCAGTGCATTCGTTCACTTCAGAGAACACCCCAACACGTGCGCGGATACGCTGTCTGTTGCGTGTTGTGTTGCTGCGGTTAAGATGTTCGTCATTGATTAATTCATGACGATAGCGGAAATCACCTTTAATTTTAGTTTTTTCAGCCCATGTTGCCTTTGGAGCTATATCTTTTAGTGTCAGAGGAGTGGCTTCCGTTCCTGTGTATTCTTTTTGTTCCAGAGCCTGAACACGCTGTTCAAGTTTCTGGATGATCGCATTTTGTTTTTCAATTATTGATTGTAAGTCGCTAGTTGATTGGGCCATAACCGGCGTATTCATCATAATAGCAATGCCAAGTATAGCGAGAATTGTATAATGTCTCAACGATAAAATTCTGAGCATTTTGTTCCCCCCCAGTAATGTCTGATGATTGTAATTTTTAATAACGATAGAACTATATTTGCCGGAAAATCTTTTGAGTTTTACATACCTCCTTTCAAGAATAGTAGTTTTTATCAGCGATAAATCTCTGGAAATGCTTATGTTTAATTATTACTGAAAGAAGGTATCGTTTTATGATTAGGGTGAAATAAAAGGAATGTTAGGAAATAATTAAAGTTTGGGATTTATTGTTTCATGGGCAGATGAATATAAAAGACGCTCCCTTTGCCGACAGCGCTGTCAACGTTGACATGCCCGTTGTGCGCCTGAACAATATGCTTTACGATAGCGAGTCCGAGCCCTGTTCCTCCCAGTTTACGGCTTCGGGCGGGGTCAACTCGGTAGAAGCGTTCGAATAAGCGCGGCAAATGTTCGGCGGCAATACCGCATCCGAAATCTTCCACAGCAATAACCTGATGGTTGTTCTGCTCATACAGCCTGATGAATATTTTACTTGCGGGATTGCTGTACTTAATGGCGTTGCTCAGAAGGTTAATGACCGCCTGTTCTATAAGAGGAAAATTAGCTGATATTTCATGTTCTGATTTGTCGATGAATTCAAACGATATATTCTTGATCTTTGCCTTTACCTCACAGAATGTTATAGCGGATTTTATTGTTGACGCCAGCAACCCTTTTTTGAGTTCAATTTCTTCCGCTTCGCTTTGCCGTTCTACTTTAGCGAGCTGTAATAAGTCATCGATAATCGAATTCAGCCGGTTCGTGTGGTTTTTGATCTTTTCTAAAAACCTATGGGCGTCTTCTTTGTCATTTACCGCGCCGTCCATCAGTGTTTCCACGAAGCCTTTGATTGAAGTAACCGGAGTTTTTAATTCATGTGATACATTCGCTACAAATTCCTGCCGGACGTTCTCAAGCTTACGCAGGCGGGTGATATCGTGGAATACAACGACTGCACCGATGGTATTGCCTTTGGCGTCACGAAGAAGCATGCCATGCGCTTTTAAATATTTTTCCTCGCCATTAAGCAGTACGATGGTTTCCTCAACCGGTGTATTATGCTGGAGTACACTGTGTATCAGCATATGAAGATGCGAATTGCGGATTAGTTCCTGAATGCTTTTGCTGGCGTACTGGTGTTCTTTGACTTTAAATGTGAGCGATGCCGCGCGGTTTATGCTGAGTATCCGTTCATCGGTGTCAACGGCGATAACGCCTTCGATCATGCTGGATAAAATGGCATCAAGCTGGTTTTTCTGCTCAATTATTGTATGTATGCGGTCATCAAGTTGCGCCGCCATTTGATTGAGCGATTCCGCCAGAGTATTCATTTCGCTGGATTTCAAAACCGGAAGGCGGAAATGGAGGTCGCCGGAAGCAAACCGTTGCGCACCTTGCTGTAATTCGTCAAGTGTGTATGTGAGGCGGCGAACTAGTATGAAGCTGGCGGCTCCAGCCAGTACTGCCATGACCAGCCCTGCGGTCATGAATTTGCGTATTACCACTGAGATGTTTTTATCAATAAGGTTTAGAGGCAGGGAAGTACGAACCACGGCGACCACTTTGTTATCAATGATGACTGGTGAAGTAGTGTAGGTAAATGTTTTTTTCAAAGTTGAACTACTGCGTATTGATATGCCGGTATTGCCAAGAAACGCTTTTTTTATTTCAGGCCGGTCACCATGATTTTCCATTGTGGCAGGGTCATGTTCCGAATCGGCAAGTACTTCGCCTGATGGTAATATGACTGTAATGCGGGTATCAAAATAACGGGTAATGTTTTTTATCTCATCATTCATATCCGCTTGTTTGCCCGCGATGAAATATGATTTCACCACTTCTTTTATAAGATGAGCCCGGTCAATAAGATTCTGCTGTGCAAGATCGAGCTGGAAGGATGAGAACGTTCGCGCCTGCCAGATTATAAGGATAATGACAATAGATACAATGAGAATCAGGTATGGTATGAGAAGGCTCTGAAGAACTTTCTGCTTTTTCATCCATTATTCCTTGAAACGATACCCAACGCCGCGTACTGTTTCTATGTAATTGCCGTAATCGCCGAGTTTTTTGCGTAAACCGACAATCTGTACATCGACGGACCTGTCGGTAACCGGGTAATCTTCACCGCGTACCGCATCCACTATCTGGTTGCGGGTAAACACCCAGCCTGGCCGGCGGGCGAGGAAGTGAAGTATTTTAAATTCGGTAAAAGTCAAATCCTGTGATTCGCCGTTAATTAATACTTCATGCCTGCCTGGATGTATAACAAGCTCGTGAATGTTAAGGATGGAATTATCGTCGGTCGGAGCCATTTTAGCCCTGCGCAGAACCGTCCGGACACGCGCGATTAAAACACGGGGGCTGAATGGCTTGGTCACGTAATCGTCAGCTCCGAGTTCAAGCCCGGTAACAATATCAGCCTCTTCGCCTTTGGCGCTGAGCATGATGATCGGTATATGCTGTGTTTTTGAATCTTTTTTTAATAATTTGCAAATTTCAAGCCCATCAAGGTGCGGAAGCATGATATCAAGTACAACAAGGTCGGGAAGATGAGTTTTTGCTAAACTCAGTACTTTCTCGCCTGATGTTACACTCGTAATCTTGTATCCTTCTTTGTTGAGGTTATATTCGAGGAGTTCTACAATATCTTCTTCGTCATCAACAATTAAAATGTGCTCTTTCGGCATAGTCTTAAACCTTGTATTTAGTGTTAATCGCAACAATTGTTAGACGAACATTATCAATCTGTGTGTTAGAATTGTATTAGAGGTGCTTTCGTTGATTGTTAAATATTCATGCAAGTATTTCACTACTCTATAAAGTCTGAATATTTGAATTTTTACCAAAAGACAGCATTCTGTCAAGTAATGATGTGGTAAACTTAAAGAAAAGCATTATCATACTGCTTTCCGCTTGCAAAACCATATTGATTTTGAATACTATCTTCTTAATCATAAAAAAATATTGTTTAAACTTTCGCGAAAGCGCTGATTCATAATAAGATCATATTTTGTCTGTTTTAATGGGGGATACCGTGAGCAAAAAAAATTTTTTTATATTACTGATGATTACATTATCTAATACAGTCTTTTCCCAGGAGCCTCCGCCGGCGCGAGTGGTGACGATGGCATCCTTTGAGAAAGAAATCGCCATTACCTCACCAATGGTCGGTATTGTTGATTACGATGTGGTATCATCATTGTCGCCTGAAGTGGCGGGATTAATAAAAGAACATTTTTACCGTGAAGGCGACATGGTTAAAAAGGGTGATGTGCTGGTAAGGCTTTCCTCTGATTTTATAGAGAAAGATATAGAAATACTTCAGAAGAAGTCCGAGCAGATCGACGTGAGCATGCAAAAAACCGAAAAGAATCTTAAGCGGCTTGACATGCTTTTTAAAAACGATGCGACCAGTGAAAAGGATTATGACGATGAATATTTTCTGTATAATGAATTGATAAAGCAGAAAGAAGAATTGTCAAAAGAAATAGAAAAACTGCAAT
>QZJZ01000089.1 GCA_003599815.1 Candidatus Auribacter fodinae | reverse complement strand
ACCGCGAATACGGTTCTTGTAGCGGTTGCCGGTGCTTGCTGTACAGCTTCCTGAGCCGGAGGAGTGTCCGTGACTGAATCAACAACTGAGCTTTTGTGTCCGGTAGTTATGAGTGTGAGGACAATAGTCATACCAAAGAACACAGCAACACCACCCCACGTGATTTTTTCAAGGATATCCATTGCGCGTGCGCCAAGAACGGACTGAACGCCTTCACTAGTGAACATTCCAACAAGCCCCTGACCGCGGCCTGGCTGCATAAGAATAATGGTCATGAGCAACAGACAACATACGCCGAATATAATCATTATAAAACTGTACATAACATCTACCTCTTACATTACCTTTATGAATATATAGGTAACTTATCCATTAAATTTAACAATTTTTGCAAACGAATCAACTTTTAAGCTTGCACCGCCGACAAGAGCGCCGTCTATATCTTCCTGAGCCATAAGTTCGGAGACATTATCCGGTTTTACACTGCCGCCATATTGTATACGTACAGCCTGAGCGACATTGTCACTGAAAATTTTCTTAAGCAGTGAGCGAATCATGGCGTGAACTTCCTGCGCCTGTTTAGTCGTAGCGGTTTTACCTGTGCCGATAGCCCATACCGGTTCGTAAGCGATAACACATTTTTTCATTTCATCAGCGCTGAGTCCGGCAACACAGCCTTTTACCTGAGTACTGACGACATCAGCAGTAATGCCCGCTTCGCGCTGTTCAAGTGTTTCGCCAACGCATATGATCGGTATTAAGCCATGAGATAAGGCTTTTTTCGCTTTTTCGTTGATAAATGCGTCAGTTTCATTGAAATACTGGCGGCGTTCAGAGTGTCCGAGTATGACATAGGTGCACCCTGCGTCAAGCAGCATTAATGGTGAAATTTCACCGGTAAAAGCGCCGCTGTCCTGTGTGTACATATTCTGTGCCCCGAGTGCTATATTAGATCCGGCGATAGCGCTTCCAACAGCAGTCAGAAGTGTTGCCGGAGGACATACAGCTATCTCGACATCAGTTACACCAGCGAGTTCACGTTTTAAACCGGTAACAAGAGCAACGCTTTCCTGAGCATTCAGGTTCATTTTCCAGTTGCCGGCTATAATTGGTTTCCTCATTATATATCTCCAGAATGTTTATTACTTCTCAGTTAATGCGGCAACACCAGGCAGTGTCTTTCCTTCAAGGAATTCCAACGATGCTCCGCCACCTGTAGAAATATGGGTGATCTTGTCCGCAAGGTTGAACTTATTGATGGCCGCCACGGAATCCCCACCGCCAATAATGGAAATAGCGTCGGATTCAGCAATCGCTTTAGCTATGCTGTTGGTTCCGTTAGCAAACGGTTCCAGTTCGAACACCCCGACAGGACCATTCCATACAACCATTTTCGCTGATTTAATTTTATCAGCAAACAGTTTGATTGATTTCGGCCCGATATCTGCGCCGGACTTCGATGCAGGGATTTTATCTGCCGCGACAACATCCGTCTTAGCGTCCGGTGTAATATCATCCGCAACAACGATATCAACGGGGAGAACAAGGTCAACGCCTTTTTTCTTTGCTTCATCAAGTATGTTCTTTGCCATTTCAACGCGATCAGGTTCCACGATGGAGTTGCCAATTTCGTAGCCCATAGCCCGGAAGAAGGTATAAGACATACCGCCGCCGATCAACAGGCTGTCGACTTTTGTCATCAGACTGGTTATAACATCAATCTTTCCTGATATTTTCGCGCCGCCGATAATAGCGACATACGGGCGTTCCGGCGACTCAAGCGCTTTGCCGAGATAATCAATTTCCTTTTTCAGCAGATAACCGCATGCTGACTGTTTGAAGTATCGTGTGACACCTTCTGTGGAAGCATGTGCCCTGTGAGCGCTCCCAAAAGCATCGTTGATATATACGTCAGCCAGTTCAGCCAACTTTTTTGAAAAATCAGGGTCATTTTTTGTTTCTTCCGCATAGAACCTGAGATTTTCAAGAAGAGCGACATCACCGTCTTTCATAGCATTGATAGCTTTTTGTACTTCTGCCCCGATACAATCAGAAAGGATTGAAACCGGTTTGCCAAGAATCTCAGCGAGCCGTTTCCCGGCAGGGGCAAGGCGCATACTATCAATCACAGCACCTTTCGGGCGCCCCAAATGAGACATTAATATAGCTTTGCCGCCTTTGCTGATAATATATTTTATGGTCGGCAATGATGCTTGTATACGTGTATCGTCCGTGACGTTAAGATTATCGTCAAGCGGAACGTTGAAATCCACGCGAACCAGCACCCGTTTTCCTTTTAACGCAAGGTCTTCAATGAATAACTTTGCCATAATTTACTCCCGTTGAAAGATATCACGATGGTTATCATCTACGAGTTACGCACGCATTAAACGAAGCATATCAACACAGCGGCTTGAGTAACCCCATTCATTATCATACCAGCCGATAACTTTTACCATGTTGCCGCCCATAACCGATGTCGAAAGAGAATCGAAAATACATGATGACGGGTTATCAATGATATCGACGGATACGAGCGGTTCTTCGCTGTATTCAAGAATACCTTTAAGTTCGCCTTCAGCCGCGGCTTTCATAGCGGCGTTTACTTCTGCGGCGGTGGTTTCTTTTTTCAGGACCGCGACGAAGTCAGTAACAGAACCGTCAGATACCGGAACGCGCATTGCCATACCATCAAGTTTACCCTTCAGTTCAGGGATAACTTCACCGACAGCTTTGGCGGCACCGGTTGTTGTCGGTATAATGCTAACTGCGGCGGCACGTGCACGGCGAAGGTCGCTGTGCGGTAAATCGAGAATCGCCTGATCGTTGGTATATGCATGAATTGTGGTCATAAGCCCTTTTTCAACGCCGAATTTTTCCTGTAATACTTTAACCATTGGTGCAAGGCAGTTTGTTGTGCATGAAGCATTCGATACGATGCGGTCAGTCGATTTGAGTGTTTTGTCATTAACTCCCATGACTATGGTGGCATCAATTTTGTCTTGTGAAGGAACGGTCAGCAATACTTTCTGCGCGCCAGCCTGAATATGTTTCATGAGCTGTTCTTTTTTACGGAAAACACCGGTTGATTCAAGAACGATTTCAACACCCATATCTTTCCATGGAAGTTCAGCCGGATCTTTTATAGCAGTGATTTTGATTTTCTTGCCGTTTACCACGATACCGTCTTCAGCGGCAGATATAGTGCCGTTGAATTTGCCGTGTACTGAATCATATTTCAGGAGATGAGCAAGTGTTTTTGCGTTGGTAAGATCGTTGATCAGGACTACTTCAAAGTCGGATTCCTGAGCGAGAATACGAAATACCTGGCGCCCAATTCTACCAAAACCGTTGATACCTATTTTCGTTGCCATGTACTACTCCTTTCATATTTAAGGTTTATTCAATCAATGAGTATGAAAATCAAAAATAATCCCGTGTATTGTAAGCAAATACTCCTGATTCGTCAACTAAAACAGTGAAAATATAAAAGTTATTCTTTTGTGACCTTCGGTTTATACTCGTGATTCCGCTTTTTTGCAACAGTCACTTTGCTCATAACGTCACCCTGTGCGATTTTATCTACAACATCCATTCCTTCAAGTACTTTACCGAAAACGGAATGTTTCCCGTCAAGCCATGGTGTGGGAACATGGGTAATGAAAAACTGGCTCCCGTTTGTGCTCGGGCCTCTGTTAGCCATGGAAATGACTCCACGGTCATGTTTTAAATCGGAAAATTCGTCAGCGAAGGTATACCCCGGCCCGCCGGCGCCTGTTCCGGCCGGATCGCCGGTCTGAATCATGAAATCTTTGATGACTCTGTGAAATTTAAGTCCGTTATAGTAACCTTTTTCTGCAAGATTAATAAAGTTCGCGACAGTATTTGGAGCTTTATCTTCATTTAATTCAATGGTGATAGATCCCTTTGTTGTTTCAATAACTACTACTGGCAGCGATTTGTCGTCGATTATCTGTGCCGAGCTCATTGGTTCTCCTTTATCGTTTTCGCTTGATTGATTTACGCTGTCGTTGTCGTGCACCGGAGGTGACGGCAGTATGGAATCTGAGCTTTCTTCCTTTGATATCGGCGATTCGTTGTTTGGTTCAGATTCGCCGGCCGCTTTTGAATCGTTATCAGTTACAACCGTTTCATTTTCATTTTCCTGTACCAGCGATTCTTGTGCAATAGCTTCCTGAATGGTTTCAGGTTGTGCAAGCTCGTCTACATCTTTTTTGAACATATTCACGCGGTACTCTGCCAGAAGATATACGTATGGTTTGTCATCGCTTTGCGCAAAAAATTGTTTCTGGCTGTCCTGCTCTCCGATGCGGAGGACTTTAACCTCTCCTGAGTCGAGAGTAGCTTTTACGATGACGTCCGGGTTTTCCACATTAGCGATTTCGGGGGGGGCGAAGTCGTTGGTTTTCAGAGTGGAAAATGCTCTGATCATCCTGTTGACCTCTTCAGTTTTAGGAGTGAATTCTTTTGGCGCAACACCGTTCCAGTTTCCGTTCTGGTCTTTTTGGAGCAGTACAGTCTGTCCGCCGAAAGTGAGTTCAAACTGGCTGATGGTATCCTGAGGGATATCGAAGATTGTCCTGTCAACCCATTTTCCTGTCCATGGCGTGAATGCGGCTCTCAGGTTGTCATTAATCAATATAACCTCGTCGGATCCTTTTGTGCGCAGGTAAGTGCTGTTGTAATACGGACCGCTTTTTCCGACAAAAAAGTCGGCAAGGACGCTACTGTCTGCATTGGAAATAATGACATGAAGCCCTGTTTCGTTATCTACTTCAAAAGTGGCTTGTTTGTCTTTGTTCTGAGACACGATATCATATTTCTTGAAGGTATTGATTTTTTCAAGAGTTTGTTCAATGACCATGGGGTCAGCGGGTTTTTCGTATCCTTCAATGACAAACCATGATGCGTCTATATTTTTCATAAGGACACTCTGATCGCCTTTTCGCAGGCTGATAGAGGCGGCTTCAGCAGGGTTGAAGTCAGGAAAAATGAGAACTTTGGATGTGTCTGTTTTAGGGGTAGAATCTTCTTCCTTGCTGAAAAACCAGAATCCAATACCGCCAATAATGATGAGAAAAATCAATAATACTGGGATTGATCTTTTTTTCACAGGTAACCTCCTCATTCTGTGTTTGATTATCAGGTATATTTAGTTTTCAAAATGCAATAAATGATGCAGTATAGTACATTTTGACTGTAGTGTCAAATGTGTCTTGCTGAGAATAACCGAAAAAGATTGTGAGGACATGTTTTATTCATAAAGGATTGCAAGCACATAAAAATTCATGTAACATAGCTCAAATTTAAAAATAGAGGCATATGTGATGAAAATAATCGACCGTTATATTTTTAAAAACTTATTAATATCGTTTGCATTGACACTCACTATTTTTACATTTGTTCTGTTTACCGGAACATTGTTTAAAATAGCGCAGATGTTTATTGGCAAGATAAATGTTATTTTTATCGGGAAGTTTTTTTTATACTCTATTCCTTACCTGCTAGCCTACGCTATCCCGATGTCATTTCTGACGGCGAATTTGCTTGTATTTGGACAACTGTCCGCGGAAAACGAGATTACCGCTTTGAAAGCTTCGGGGATCAATATTTTCCGCATTATTCTCGCGCCGGTCATAATGAGCCTTCTGCTTACAGGATCGTGTATATTTATCAATGATGTTCTGCTTCCGCATTGTCACTATGAACTGCGAAAATTAAAATATCAGATCAGTACGGAATCTCCTGAAGCACTGCTTGAAGCAGGAGTGCTCATTGATTATTTTGATGACTATCTCATATACGTTGATGAAATCGACGGAAAAAACATGAGCAAGGTATCTATACAGCAGAACTCGGCGAATGAGCCGACACGCTTTATCAAAGCTGAAAGCGGAACCTTTTCTGTGTCGCAGGAAAAAAAGGCGATTATACTGAAACTGAATGATGTAATCGTTGAACAGCAGGCAAAAGGGCAACCCAGTGATAATAATAATGAGGGTGTGCCGAATTTCATTCACGCTCAGATGGGGATGGTTCCCATTGAGCTAAAGCTTGATGGTGAAGACAGCTTATCCGGTAAAAAGAAATATACGAAACGCCTGAAGGACTATTCCATACGTGAACTCCGAACCATGATATCCCAGAAAAAGGCTGAAATGCCTGAATACACTCCGTATCAACACAAAGAAGCGGTTAAAGAAATTTCCAAGATGTTGACTGAAATAAATACTCGTCTGTCTCTGGCGTTTTCTTGTCTTGGGTTATTGTTTATCGGTGTCTCGCTGGGCATACGTACCCACCGGAGCGAAAAAACCGTAGGCATCCCTATAAGCCTGACCTTGTTTGCTATTCATTACGGGTTTACATTGTTCGGAAAGGCATTGGAAAAGAAACCCGCATTTTATCCTGAAATAATTGTCTGGATTCCTGATATATGTCTTGGTATATTGGGGCTGTACCTTATATACAAAATCGCATACAAGTAGAAGGCATTCATGAGACTGATAGATTCATACCTGATAAAGAGTTTTCTCAAACCGTTTTTTTACTGTATGTTTGCATTCATCATTTTGTATATTACGTATGATGTGTCTATTAATCTTGATATGATTATCAAGAACAAAGTCTCATTCTTTAAACTCCTCACATATTATTCCATTAATGTGCCCTTTATTCTTATAAACAGCACTCCCATAGCGATTTTGTTGTCACTCCTGTATTCTCTGGGGCAAATGAACCGCCACCACGAGATTGTTGCCATGCGGGCATCAGGAATTCATATTGACCGTATCATTGCTCCGTTTCTGATTATTGGGGCGGTGTTTTCACTGGTTGTTTTTCTTATCAACGATCAGATCGTCTGCCGCTATTCATATGAGGAAAAAGCGTTACGTCAGGAAATATTTGACGACGAGCCTCAGCAGGTATCCACCTTATGGAATAAATTCCCGTTCAGGAACCCAGCCGCGAACCGTGACTGGTTTATCGAGCAATACGATTTCTCTGTTAATGAAATGAAAGGTGTTACTGTGAGAGAATTTGCAGATGATGGGCATATGAGAAGAAAGGTTATTGCGGAGCATGCCAAGTGGGAAAACAGCAAATGGATATTCTTTAACGGTACAATTTATCATTATACTGCTGACGGATTACCGGCGATGACCAACACCGAATCAGGCCGTGCTCCTGAACCGTTTGAAAACCTGACTATGGAATACAATGTTACCCCTGAGGATTTTGAAAATAGCAGGCGGGATATAGGATCAATGAATTTCAGGGCTTTGCTCCGTTATTTGAAAATGCAGAATAAAGGGTCCGTACTATACCGGAAAATACAGGTTGATTTGCATTATAAAATAGCATTTCCTTTTGTATGTATTATCGCGATTCTGATCGGAATCCCGTTTGCCGTTAAGACACAACGGGGTGGTTTTATCAAGGGTATTGGGATAAGCATTATTATTTTTCTTGCGTATTATGGCATATCTATTATATCGCTTTTTTTTGGGAAGCAGGGCATGTTACTGCCAGTGATAGCGGTATGGATACCGAACATCGCATTCCTTTGTTTTGGCGGTTATCTTATTAAAGCCGCCGCTTAATTATGTTTTGCCTCAAGCAATTCAGAATAAAGCGATTCAAGCTGTCTGACGGTTTTCCGGATAGAAAAATCTTCGACTCTTTTGCGTGCATTGGTTCCCAGTGAGTTGCGCAGGATATTGCTGTTTATGAGCGAGATAATGCGGTCTGCCATAATGTCAGTATCGAATGGGGGAATGAGGTATCCGTCCTGTTCGTGCCTGAGAAATTCAGGTATGCCTCCAACCTCGAATGCGATTGATGGGACACTGCAAGCCATTGCCTCAAGTATCACCAGCCCGAAAGGTTCAAGGCGCGAGGGCAGGACAAACAGATCGAAAATATTAAAATAACGCGTGATATCCGGCAGTACACCCATAAACGTAACATTCTCATGTAGTCCGAGCTCTGCTGTTAGTTCTTTCCATTCTTTTTCTTTGCTTCCTTGTCCAAACAGTAACAGATGAAAATCCCGGTTTATTTTTTCTTTTACTTTCGCCAATGCTGTAAGCAGCAGATCGCATCCTTTTTCATCTTCCAGCCGGGCGACAAACCCTATAATAAACGTATTCGGGCTGATGCCATGCTGTCTTCGAAACTCTTCTTTATCAAAAGAAACCTGAAATCTGGAAATCTCAATTCCATTATGAATAACAGTCAGTTTCCGTTCAGGTATTGATTGGAGGCGGAGGAGGTTGTTTTTTGTGTTATGTGATACAGCGACAAATTTTTTTATTTTCTTAAATAACAACGGCAGCAGGAGTTTTCTTCGTTTTGCGTGTGCTCCGATCGTATGTTCGTGCAAAATAACGGTTTTGCATGCCATAAGGCTGAATGTAACAGCTAATACGTTTGGCATATGAATATGTATGAGGTCAAATTTTTCGCGTAGTACAAAAGAAAGAAAGCGGAGGGAACGCACTAAATCAAGTCCGTTTTTCATGCCGATTACCCTAACCGGTACACCTGCATTTCGCATTGTGTCAACCATTGTATCATGGGTATGCATAAAACAGACCGTAGACTCGAACTTCGCGGGATCCAGAGCGGCTGTAATCATGCGGACGTATTCTTCTGCTCCCGCAATTCGGGCGGAGTACAACACATGCAGGATCCGACGGGGCCGTGTTGGCTTAGTCATTGAGAAACATCCGTTTAAACATGAGTTTTTTACCGCTTTTCTCCAACGGTATTTTATCAACACGGGTGATGGTCAAATCAAGCGGCGATCCAAAATATTCTTCCAGAGCTTTTGTGATAACGTCGGAATACTTTTTTTCAGAAAAGCCTTCGTCCGGTACGTAATGTATCACAAAAGTTTTGTAATTTTTCTGAATAATTTGTTGTTCACCAACATTGATTTTAAATGTAGAAATATAAGTCGATAAAGCGCTTGAAGAAATATAGCGTCCTGATGAATTGATAAAGTTATCCGTAGTTCTTCCAATAGTGAGTGTCAGAGCGCTTAACGGAAGAGAATCGTTTTTTAACGTGGACTCTTCAATCGCTGAGCCTTTATCTCCCAGGCGATAGTTAATGAGGGGAAAACCGTATGAGTGCAGGGCGGTTATTACAAACTCGCCGTTCTCGTAGATGTTGAGTGCTACTACGTCATCTGCGATACGCATTGTTCCGGGAGGGAATTCTACACCCACGCCATTGATTTCACGACAGCCATAAAAGTCATAGACAGGGCATTTGAACACCTCAGCAATCAGGTCGCGTTCGCGAAGAGTTTCAGTCGTTGAGACAACATGTGAAATGTTGGGAATAAGAAGATTGTTTGCTTTCAGGTATTTTGCGAAATCAAGAATGATGGTTGCGTATCCGAAAATAATTTTTGGTCGGAATCGCAATATTTTTTCATACCATACAGGGAAATCGTCCGGTGAATAGTTATACGCGTTAAACAGCAGGCGCCGGTTGACAATAATTCCGATGCGGGAAACCAGTGAATCCTCAAGTTTCTGATGTTCATACGGCGCCCCCCAAAGCCAGACAGACTTGTCGCGGGGTTCCCAGCCGGTAATATAATTGTTACGCAACAGCGCCGCTTTAGAATACTGGTTGAAATATGGTGATTTGCATATATGCGCTTGATTTCCTGTTGAACCACCTGAGGTCATCTCAAACAACTTATTGCCGAACCGATCGTCGGATTTTAGCGCGTTAAAATTGTCGCGAATCGTGGATTTACTCAGCAAAGGCAGTTTTTTCAGGTCTTCTTTGCATGATATATCTTCAGGTTTAAGATGTAGCGAATCCATAAGTTCGCGATAGTAACGAGTATGGTGATAGGCATGTACGATTAATTTGCCGATCAACCTGTTCTGGAGAGAAACCATTTCGTCTCTTGACAGGGAAAGGTTATTTTTTAGTCTTTTGTAATAACTGTAACGCTTGTCTCCAATGCATTGGTAAGCAATGTTTTGTATAGTTTCAAAAATGTTCATTTATTGTCTCCCGCCGCATGAGTTGCGTGCTTATAGAATGATATAAGATCAGTAAAAAGCAGTTTTTTTTCTTTAATTTTGCTTGATTTCGAAATATACCCCAGCAATATCAAAAAGGCTTTCAGTAAATGCCATGTAATAAAAACAGTTCTTTTATAAAAGGCGGCCGATCGTGTGCCCCGGTGTTTTCTAAAGTAAATCGAGCTACTCCAAAAACTATAAAAAATGCTTCGGGATGGATTTTTTTTTGCCGTCGCTCCATGGTAATGAATAATAGTAGAACCCGGAAAATAATAAACTGAATAACCGTGATTGTAAACTCTTTTGCACAAGTCCATATCTTCGCAGAACATAAATATTTCATCGTCAAACAAGCCTATTTCATTTATAAGGTCGTTTCTTATAAGCATGTATGCACCGCTGACCCAGTCAATTATATGTGATTTACCGTAATCAAGGTGTTTCATCTTGATATATGAAGCGAAAGGATTAATTCCTTTTACAAGACCTGTTGTCTGGTTGATGAATTCTGAGAGATAGAGAGAAAAGCGCCTGCAAGACAACTGAAGCGTTTTGTTTGGAAACAGTATCTTTCCTCCGACAACTCCTGCATCAGGGGTTTTATCCATGAAATCGATAATTCCGTCAATGCCGTCTTCTGTCAGTTCCGTGTCACTGTTGAGCAGAAGAACGTATTTCCCTTTTGCCTGTTTTGCCGCAAGGTTGTTGCCCTTCACAAAACCGAGATTTGTTTTGCTTGCTATCAGAACGACATCGGGAAATTCAGACTGAACCATGGCGACACTGTTATCGTGCGAATTATTGTCCACCACAATAATTTCGATATCATCGCGTGTGCAGTATTGTTTAATAGAAGAAAGGCATTTTTTCAGAAGATCCACAGTGTTGTAATTAATAATAATGATGGAGACCTTGATGCTCATTTATTCCTCGTGAAGGTTATATCCGGTGCATCATTCTCAGATGTTATTGTGTACGTTTGTAAAGCAAATGGCGTTAAGTGTAAATGATATACATTTTTATCGGCAGAACCGGCGGACGGTTCAGGGCTTAGGGATATATTATGTATTCGCGCCGCAGTATGTATCGTTAGTGAGGCAGGGGAATCAGAGGTGTTGACCACATACAGAACAGCATTTTTCTTTGATATATTAGCGTACACATAAAGATCCTGCGAAGAGTACAGTTTTTTATAATTACCAGTGTGAAGTGTCCTGAACGAGCGTGTGAAGCGCGACAGTTCCTCTTCCTGTCCGACTTTATGCATCATATCTGTCCAGAACAGAAACAGGGTTGTCGGTGAGAACGCTGCCATCGTTTTGGCGTATGATTCCAGAAAATAGATATCAGCAGGAACAGGATACCCGAGAAAAAAAGTGCTGCTCCACATCCACCCTTGTTGTGTTTCCAGCGAACATTCGGTCATAAAGCCGCAATGAATAAATGCAGAACTATGTTTTGAACTGGGAAACAGTTCACTGAATTCGTCGGATGAATTGTATGATGCCATGGCATTGTGATGATAGGAATTGTAATCATTAAAATATGATTTTATCCATCGTGATCCGGTCTGACGAATTATTGGAACGAACGATAGATCAGACGTATCGCTGAATCTGTCAGGATTCAGTCCGGCATACATTAACAGGTTGCGAAACGTTATTTTCCCTTCGCCGATATCATTTATGTCGTCCCAATTTGGAATGAAAAAAACTACCCGTGTTGACCAGTCCGGCCTATACGATTTGATGATTGAATGCGTTTTACTGATTATATCGGATACGGTATCAACCCGCCAGTCGATCCACGTATCTTTTTGTTTTGCAGTCAAAAATTCAAACCGTTGCTGGAATCGTTGCGGGCTTGTTTTATCCGAGGGAACAACGATGCCGGTATCGCTCTCAAATTTCTGTATAGTAAGGTCACCGTATCCCCAGTTTAATGAATCGCGCATTTCATGAAACTCACGTGACCGAAACGGCCCGAAAGAAGGGAACAGTTCGCCTCCGGCATAAATTACGAATCCTTTTATGGAAGAGAATCCGTTATATGTTTCGGCACATTCCCTGATAATAGACAAAAACGCATCACGTACGAGGGGTGAAGAGGGATCAAGCCCTGCCTGTCCCCATCGGCTGTATGCCTGCTGTCCTGCACGTGATACAAGGCGCAGAGTATCGGCGCCGTCATTGCGTATCTGCGTGTCACTGTTGTTATTCAGTTCGTTGCGGGTTTGCTCTGTACCCATAAATTCGATTCCGAGCAGGAGGGAAATATCGTTTGCCTCGCACATCGCCGCAAGGAGGGAAAAATAATCCTTTTTCTCCTCGAGGGAAATATCAGCACTGTTTTGTGAAGCGCACGGGTAGTTGCGGGTGTAGTACATGTACAAAGAGGGGATATAGAGGTTTTGTCCGGTGAACCGCATATACTGTATAAAGTTACGCAGAGTAGTGTACCATCCTTTGTAGAACCCGGTAAAATCGCAGTTCAGAAGGTTATGTGCAAATTTGTTTCTGTATGGGCCTGCGTAAAATGTGCGGGGCAGTGTATAATCGGCGCGTTCGCTCATGGTACCGATCAGGGAATCGCCGTTTGAATCCGGTATCTGAAGTGCGGGCAGGTCTCCGTCTAATTCCAGTACTTCGATAGAACTGACAGCCGCACATTTGTTATGCTGGTTATTCACAATGGTCAATGTTGGCGTTTTGGTGTTCGGCCAGTAAAGAATATCCAGCTTCTGCATGGAATGCGAAATTTTTGCATTGCCCCCTGTATATACTCCTGAAGAAGCGCGTAATATTCCGGCGTTGTCAGGAATTCCGCTTAAACGTTGGAATATACCTTTTTCATGTATGGCAAACCCCATAGTCCTTTCGCTGTCATCAGGGTACATGACACGTATAATGTGTGGTTTAAAAGGATTCGTTACACGGAGCGCGTAAGAAATCCACGAATAAGCATTCGGACGTGTTTCCCGATATGACCCAAACGGTTTACGTATGCGGCGGGTGTAGTCTCCGATAGCTTCGGTGGTCAGGACTCTGGACGGGGATGCTAACATACGCCGCAGTGAAAACCATGATGAGCAGTCAATGTAGTCCACTCGTTTCAGAGGCAGGTTATCAAAGCTGATTGATGGTGCTGTTTCCTGATGGATTTTACCGATAACAACAAATTCATCATATCTTTTATCAATTAATTGGTTGTTGATAACCAGTGACGTTTCCAGAAGGTAGCAGCCTTGCTGGAGTTTTACAGCAGAGGGGAACGGTACACCAGCTGTCCCTGTATTCCAGTCCTGAAGCTGTTCCTCAGATGTGTAAACAGGGGTATAGCTTGAAAAATCCTTTATGGTATAATGTAATACGGCGTTGGATGCATCTTTCTCCGGGATATGACAGGTTACGGAAAACCATATATCCTCATTCTCTTTAAAAAAGGGGTATTTTTTGTCCGTGAGCTTGATTTGTATGGGACCGTAGTATGGAGGGTCAGTATACCAGCCGGGTCCTGCCTGTCCGTGTCCGCTGGTAACTGCCTGCACACGGCCTTTTGATATCGGGTTTAGCCATTGTGGTGCTGAAATATCGGAATTTGGCCAATTATGCGGAGTTGCGAAAGATGCTTTCCACGTCGAGTCGGTAAAAAAACGGTAGTATGTGCCGTCTTCATAATAAATAATACCTTCCAACTGGAAAAAGTTGTAAATATCCTCTATATCAGGGATAGTGTATTTCCAGTACATGGATTCACACTCAACCGAAACGGTATTTATTCCTTTGCGGAGAAATCTGGTACAGTCAATACGTGTCAGCGTACGGTCAAAATCGTTGCCTGCGCCTTTTTCTATCACTTTTTTCCCATTGATAAATAAGATGAAATACGGCGCTGTTGAAATAACCAGTTCGGATGAACTGATGGTTTTATTAACCTCAAAAGTTTTCATAAAATACCGTTTAACAGATGGCCTGACAATTTCAAGATTTGAAAACTGAATGGTATTAAGAAAGTCGCCGGATTTGAAAATAAGCTCATCAAGCTGTTTTGACATGCGGCCCAATTCAACGACAATATCCTGTTTGTGCGTGCCGGAAATGGTGAATGATTTTCCGTTTACGGTCCATGATGACGATTTGAGTGATTGCTGTACTGAAAACCGAACGGCATAGGGATACCAGCTGGATACCCATTCTGACCCGATACGCATTTCCTTCCAGCCAAATTCGCTATTTTTTGCCAGTATTTTCACTTCAAACGTTTTTTCAGCGGGTGAACTGGCGGATGCATTCACGGTATGGTTGCAGTTGCCGGGTTGCTTATTAGCTGGTAAATAGGAGATTATATATTTTCCGGGAACGCTTAATACCTCCGCGTTCCATCGGGAATTGGCAGGATCAAGCTCAAAAGGAAGGTCATTGGCATATAAAACAGATGTGTGTACCAGTGTGAAAACTAAAAATGTGTATAAGAAACGTATCATACAATTTAATCCGGTTGTTTTTGTACATATTACGGTAAAGAGCGTCATTCATCAAGTAACTTGTAGTAATATCGATTATGTACAGTATTTTTTTGTTGATTTATTATTGTGTGAATAACTAAGATGTAGACGTAACTACAATAGGATTATTCTGGATGCACGTTATGCGTCTGATGGCGGAAGGGAGAAGGTATGTTTATCGCTGTGTTGACCCGTAAAAGGCTCGATATGAAAAAGTTTGACGGGATGGCTGTTAAGGAGCATACTGCGGGGAAATATTTTCTAACTATTATTCACGATAATTATTTTAGCCGATGTTCTGAATCTCCGGCGGAAATTGTTTTTTTTGAGTCACCGGTCGGCTCAGAAGATGTATCGTATAATAAGATCAGATTTGATAAAAATAAACAATCGCTGTCTGTTTATAAACCGACTAGTTCCGGCAGGTCGATATATTATCACTCATCAAACGATGAATTTTTTTGTGCATCTCATCTGGGGTTACTCAGAAATGCGGGTATACTGCTTCAGGAAAATCCTGCTATGCTTCCTGAATACTATGTATACCGTTATGTGATGCCCCCGAATACGCTTTTAAAGGGGATATATCAGATGCCGATGGGCAGTACATTGAAGGTGGATTGCCTTGGTGATGCGTGTACAGTGCATCCGCTGGAGCGATATAAACCGCCAATGCCGGCAAAAAACGGCGTTACCCTGTCTGAGGTTGCGGACAAATCGTGTTCTTTTCTCAGGCAGTCTATGGAAGGGTTATCTTCAAAAAGCGAGAGCCTTGCGGTACTTTTAAGCGGCGGTATAGATTCAAGTATTACCACAAAACTGGGACAGGATCTCTTTGGACTGGACATCTCGTATTCCACAGGCTATCCCTTTGAGTCTGAAACCAGCAACATTGAGAAAGAGTATGCTTTAACAGCGAAGGATGCGTTGAGCATCAATCACGAATATTTCGAGGCAACGACGAACGATTACTTGTATGGCTTAATTGATACCATTGCCGCCGCTGAACAGCCGGTACATCATCTTCAGTCGGTCATGTTGTATTTATTGTTTAAAAAAGGCATACCCTCGGATAAAAAGATTGTTATACAGGGTGTTGGCGCTGGCGGCACATTCGGTAATTTCAGGAATCATTTGTACATGCTTGATAAACCTGTGTATCGCTTGTTCACGTTTGCTCCGATACGTGGAATCGGTGGAGTTATTGCCAATGCGACAGGGAGGGGAATCGGGTTTGTAAATAGTCTGGGCAATCTTCATAAGATGAGTTTATCTTTGTCTGATCCGCATAACCCGATCTGGTCATGGCATGATTATGGGTCAATAGAGTGGGTGTGTGATCATTTTAATGTAAAACCATCTGATATCTTTGCTTCGCAGTTGGCCTCTCTTGAATTCTATACCGATAGATCTGTCTTTGATGTTTATTCATTGTATTCTTTGCTTGGAGATGAGGACATCACTATGTCAATATGGGCAAAAGCCGCTGAGGCGTGCGGAAAAATTCTTCATTCACCGCTTTATGACGAGTCTTTGCTGGAGTATATGTTTAGTGTGCCGTGGAAAATAAAACTTCAGCCTCCGCAGAATTGTATACGTAAGGAAATCGCGCGCCGGTGTGGTGTGCCTGAATTCATAATTAACCGGAGAAAAAGCGGGTTCGGAGTTGCTCCGAAACGATGGGCTCAGAAAGGCGGAACTTTCGAGCCGTTTGTCGCGTTGTCTTCTAAAGTGGTAGATAAAGACACTATCCGTACTGTCCAGTCTACAAGTCCTAAATTGTCAATGATATACTGGAATATGCTGAATTACGCCATCTGGAAACGATTGGTGATAAATAATGAATCCGTGGAAGCGCTAAAGGACGAATTGGCTACCGAATAACTTTTTCTTTTATTTTGTGCAGTGTCCCAAGCGTTATTTCAATGCAGTGAGTCATGATACTGCGGGCAAGTTGTTTTTCTTTTGACGTAATCATAATAAAAAAATAAAGCGTTCCGAATAAGGTGTTAAATATCAGAAATATAAGTATACACGACAGATATGACGGCGGAAGAAACGGGTAAATAAGGTAATTCGCAACTGAGCCGCATATAATAAATAAGGCTCCGAGCCTCGTCAAATCCTTGAATATGAATTGTGTCATACTTATTTCAAATTCTTTGAACGAGTAAATCATCACCAGCAGTTCCGATATAACAGAATAGATCAGAAGAGAACTCGCAAGTCCTACAGCACCAAATCTTTTTGTTAAGAAAAACGCGATGATTATATATAGTACTGTTGATGTTGTTCTGATAAACGTATACCACTTTAGTTTTCCCAGTCCGAGGAACACATTCAAGCTGATGCGTGACAACACAATAAACCCGGATGTCGCGAGTAACACGTAGAGAATAGCTACCGATTTGCTGAAATCAGGCCCCATCCATATGGCTATAAAATCATCGATAAAAATATAAATAGGTATGGATAACGCTCCCCAAAAAGCTACAAGATGCAGTGTGCCCCTGTGTATTAAATAACTGAGAATATGCATCTTGTTCATTTCCTTTAACCCAGATGCTTTAGGCAGGAACACTCGTGACATTGAATCAAAGGTAAAACGGATAATATCAAATATTTTATAGGCGACGTCATAATACGAAACCTCTACTACGGATACGAGCGCGCCAAGTATAACTTTTCCGGCGTTAAAGAGAAGTAACGCGCATAACTGCAACGTAAAGGCATGCGCACTGTATCCGAATATTGAGCGTTCCAGCCGATGAAAGCGGAGTTTTTTCAGATCTATGGTTAAATGAAACAATATATAAAACAGCAGAGACACAAACATAGTCAGCATGGCAATGGAATTACAGATAACAAGCCCTAGCAGGTTGGGGTGACTTGGAAGTATAGTGAGTACTGAAATAACATAGGCAACCATGTAAAAAAAATTTATTGCCATTAAGATATAATGACGTTCCATTCCCATGACAATGCTCATAAAATTATTTGAGAAGTATTTAAAGAATAAAAAAAGAAGAAGCAGGTACTGAAGATTATAAAAGCTTTGTCTTAATACTGGTGACATGTTGGTTATGTCCAGTATACCGTGAATAACAAGAAGAAAAAGCGCCATTATGACAGCCGCAATAATAAACTGGATAGGGAGTGTCGAAAAGAGGAAATTAGTAACAAGCATCGGGTCGTTTTCACGGGATTTGAGGCGAGCGACTTCTTTTTCGAGCACAAAACCAAATCCCATATTCATGACCGGAGCCATGCCTACAAACGCGCCAAGCACTGCCCATGCTCCGTATACCTCTATCCCCACATAATTTATGATGACTGGGATCAAAAAAAATGATGCGGCAAGGGGAATAAACCTTACTATGGTATTTGACAGAATGTTTATGAGGGTTTTTAACATGATGGTGTGCCCGTAACCATTTCTGCGAATTTTTCAGAACTGATGAACGCTGTCTTCCTCAATTTTTCCGAGATTGCTGTAAGATGTCTGACAATATCAGCTCTGTTATTTAATGCGTTATCGATCAGGCGCAGTACCGTTTTAGCGCGAAGATTCTCAAGAGGCAGAGCATACTCGGAGAGCTGGATATCTTCCATGAAACTGATTGCTTTGTACTCATATGAGATACACACACACGGAATCTTCATCTTGGCGCATAAAACCGCTGAGTGATGCCTGTACCCGACAAATACATCCATCAAAGCCATTACTGACTGCTGTTGCTCAGTTTCCCAGTGTATATCAACAACGGTGAATTTGTCTTTGTGTTTCATGTAATGGGCAATATTATACATTACGGGGAGGTCTGAACTGAAAGGTTTACCGGGATTGCCGTATAGTTGTGGAAAAAAGAGTATATGGGCATTGTATTTTTCTATACAGCTATCAAGAATCTCAGCGCTGATAGCGGCTATTGTTGTGTCTATGTCCTTTACTGTTGACCAGTGTGTATGCCAGCTCAATTCGATGGGAGTTATTCCGATGAGCTTATTTGGTGTACCCGGTATGCATAATGATTGGAGCAATTTTTTTCCGTCCAGCTGATCAACCGGGTTTTGCAGGGCGCTATCAGAGGCAAGAAAAACATTTTTATTTCTCAGGTTCAGTTTTTTCACAAACTCTGAAGATGTGCTGTCACGAAGTGTAATCATATTTACGCTATTTAAAACTTTTTTCAGGATATTTAGTTTAATCGAATAAAAAAAAGATTGATTATCGTCAAGGAACGGGCCCATAGACGGGGCATAAATCATCAGTTTTTTTGCATACATTTTTACCAGCGCAAGAAAGAAAAGCGGGCGGAATTGTATTGATTTTCCACCGAGGTATGGCCCCTGTGGAGCGTAGATGACCGCATCCGCTTCTACAATCAGCTTGGCGAGAACATTCTCGTCAGAGCCAGCGGATGATGCTATTCCTAACCGATACAATAGCAGGTACCACAGGTGTATGAAAATATTCCACTTTGTCAGGCGCATCAGGAAGCGTTTATGGTGGCTCACAACGTGGGGCGGATCGTCCATAACCGGCTTGAAATCTTTGTAACAATATACAATGTCGAAAATTGCGTTGGGTATAAGAGACCGTATCCCGTAAATCATACCCCGGGCCGCCGCTTCATCTCCACGGTTATCGCTTGGTTGTCCAAGAATCAAAACGCGCATTATTGGAGATCCTTTTCCGCTGTGTCAGGGATAGCCGGCTCTTGTTTATTGAGCTGATTGATCTTTTCGACCATCGCGAAAGCAAGTGCTATCTGGGGTATTTCGTATACATCTGTGAAAAACGGCAACGTGATAAAACTGCAGATACCGCCGATAAAATAACCGATTATACCGAGTATTACACCTCTGAACAGCGGTTTATGTGTTTGCTTAAGCACTTTGAAAGCCCGTGCTATAAACGCGACACTCACAACAAAAAATAATAATATGCCGACAGAGCCCATTGTGACCAGTAAAGTGATAAGCCCGCTGTCGATGGTTTCGAGGTAGAGATCTTTTACCATAACCGCTTTAAGTGATTCGCCGGCGGCGACATAATGGAGAAAGCCGACTCCGAACACTGGCCGGTCAATGAAGTATTGTATACGTTCTGCGCTGTCTTTCAGTCGATACCCGAAAGTGCCTGACCGCGTCACTATCTCCGTATATGTCTCCTGAATTCGTGCGAGCAGTTTAGTGAGGGGGGTGAGAAAATCTATACCGATCAGTTGTGCGCATACGACCGCAACGAACCCGGTTGCCAGCAGGGAAAGGATAATTATGAAGTAACGGCTTTTCTCCTTTTTTACGGCGAAAAGAAACGGGACAACCACTATAATGAACGCTTTCATCCAGTTAGCGCGTCCGAACGAAAGAAACGATCCCAAAGCAAAAAGCATCATCAGATAAAAAAATACTTTTTTTCTGGTTGCCTGAAATATCCACAAAGACATACCGAAACACAATGCGATAAGCGAGATACCGCCGTGCAAATATACACGAGGTACATAAAAGCCGCCAAGTTGCTGGTATTCCAGTTTGATATACGGCATGATCTGAATGCGTGTGCCGACTGCGAATTGTGTTGTCAGCAGGAATGCCGCGATAAAACCAAACAAAAAAATGACTTTGAGCAATTTTTTTAAATCATCTTCAGAACGTATGTAATACATCACGACAAAAAATGAAAGGTAAAACAGGTATTTTCTTGACATGCGCAGAGTTGATGCAAACGGTACATCAAAAGAGAACATTGTATAAAAAATGATGAGCAGAACAACTACCATTATCATCATGATATATTTATTAAACGGTGTTTTTACAAGATCCATAGACTGTTTGTCACTTGCGATATTAAGTGAAATCGGGATCATCAACGCGAGCAGGCAGAGATCCCGCAGTTTAAAAGCGCCCGGAATATGGAGGAAGCCTTCATAAATAAATCCGAAACAATTTATTGTAACAAGAAGCATCAGATAGTATGCCCAGATTGGTTTTACAAACAGACAAAGCATATAAATTGCGCCGGCGACCATTGCGAGAGAATATAAAGGAGCTCTGTAGCTCAATACCCCTATGAACAATGCAAAGATCATCATGAATGTGGGAAATATATAGTTTCGTGTCTTATACCAGATTGTTTCAACAACTGAATTCATGGCTATTCTGATCTTCTGTTATTGTTGAAGGCATCGGTCGAATAATGCCCGTAACCGGGAATAGTGCTGATCCAGTGAAAATGATAGCTCAAAATGGCGCCGTGCATTTTTGCCCATAGCGGTAACAGCAGTGTTATCAGACCATAAAAATGACATTTTTTCCGCGAGTGCGGCGCTGTTTTTTGGTGGAACACGGTACCCGCAATTATCCGCGACCTGATCTGTAATGCCGCCGATATCACAGCCGATAACCGGTTTACCAGACGCAAGCGCCTCCAATACTGCCATCGGGCTGTTGTCAGGCCAAATTGATGGCGCAACTACAAATGTTGCCCTCCGGATCATTTTTTTCAGCTCATCTCCCTTCATGAAATCAATAAATTTTACATCGTTGATTTCATGATCAACGCAATATTTTTTTAACGAATTATAATACTGTTCGTCATTATAACCGCCAACTATATATAAAGGTAAAGAAGTTTTTATCAGAGATTTTGCTTCAAGAAGATATTCAATGCCCTTTTCATGAGATACACGCCCGAAATACAGTGCGTATCCATCATGCTCATAACAGGGCTCGTAATCTTTAGGATCGAGAAAACTATTGATTTGAAAGAGTTTATCAGCTGGGAATCCAGCCATTTCCATGGAAGATTTCATGAAAGAACAAGGGCACACAAAAGCGCTTACATAATCATAAATATTGAGTATATTGTGCAAATACATAGATACACTGCGGGCAAAACTGGGCATGAACTGATTTTTTACACATTTATATTTTGTGCACATGTAGGGTGACTTTTCCACGCATTCACGGCAAAGGTTTTGATTACGTAAAAAATGATAACTGCCGCAAAGGATGTTGTAGTCAGATAAACGCATGACCACAGGTACACCGGTTTCTTTGCAGGCGTCTATGACACTGGGAGATATATCGTTTACAATACCAAGTAGATACACAAGTGATATGTTTTGGTCTTTTATTATGTGAGTCATTTTACGTTTTGCTTCAAGCGAATAAATGCACTTGGTAAAGATCGAGAGCTTTTGCCATAGCGAAAGTTTTGCGTCCTGATAATAAAGGACATTCTCCCCATAGGGCGGGTTTACAAAATAATCACTGTATGGAGTAGGGAGGTTTTGTTCGCGTTTTACTGAAAACGGCACAACCTCAAAACCGTCATGTTCCAGTAAGGCACTGATGTTAAACATGTACCGTTCCGGGCCAGTTGAGGGAAAATAGCGTCGATTGGCAACAAGTATTTTTTTCTTTGCCATTGTCCTGATGTGTTTAAGTTTAACTGAAAAGTTATAGTTTTCTTTCAGATTTTATCGGCAGTATTGTTACATACCTTATAAACGCGCCATAATAAACATAAATCCGCATCATAGGAAAATGATGCGGATTTATGTGATATAACTAAGATAATGACATAATCACTTTATTATTCGTTAGTTTCGTCCTCAACGTCTTTTTCGAAGTCGGGCATGCCGGACCAGTCCATTTTAGTCAGCATGGCAAACATACCAGCCGCGCTGATGAGTCCTATTATGCCATATACCAATGACTGTATATACATTCCGAAACAGAGTTTTCCAAGGCTGAAAATCATAGCAAATAATGAAACAACACCAGTTGCCCAGGCGATCCATTCCGCCCAGCCGACTTGCAGATGGTTCAGATTACCGGCTTTCAGCGCGATATGTCCCCAGAGCCCTGCAGGGCGAACTCGTTTGTAGAAACGAACAAGATGTTGTTCATCAACTGGTTTAGTGAGATATGTTACTGTAACCCATATAATTGTACTGACTAATAAGTTGATAGTAAATCGTACTGGATAAAATTTTTCGAACAATTCAGGATCTCCGGCGCCGAAAAATTTGCCGAGGAGCATCTCGTTGTTTAGTAGCGTCCATATTACCAGTGAAGAAATCATCGCGGAAATTTCTGACCATGGATTAATACGCCACCAGTACCAGCGGACAAGGATGACAAACCCTGTTCCTGACATCAGTTCGAAGAAAGTTAACCATGCGCCGGATATCGATTCGGAGTAGTACGCAAAAATTCCAGCTAAAATGGTCAGGAAAATAACAGCGATTTCTGAAATATGCACATAATGGCGTTGAGTAGCTTTGCGGACTATAAACCGTTTATACAGGTCATTGACAAGGTATGATGCTCCGAAATTAACATGAGTGCTTACCGTCGACATATACGCCGCCATTAATGATGCAACCATAACGCCTTTTAAGCCGGCAGGGAGGAATTTCATAAGCATGATGACATAAGCGTGTTCGTGGTTGTAATTAGGGCCAAATGCGGAAATCTTTGGAATAAGGAACAATGACCCTACACCTGCGATAATCCACGGCCATGGGCGAAGAACATAATTTGCGAAGTTGTACCATAGCATAGCCGCTACAGAATGTTTTTCGTCCTTGCATGAAAAAAGGCGCTGTGCGAGAAAACCGCCGCCCTCACCGCCAGCCCACCACTGCAATCCGATAAATACTATGAATGCCCATAAAGCAAGAAAACCGCCTTCTTTTATATTAAATGGAGGCGTGAAGGAGAAAACATCCCGTGCCTGAACGACATATCCCGTTGTTCCGTTATCGACAATTCCTGAATTGATAGCTTCAACAGCTTTTTGTACCATTGGACCGGGACCGCCAGCTTCCAGAAGTACCACTACTGCAAGTATAATACAACCAGCCATTGCGCATATGAACTGAAAAAAATCGGCGGCAACAACGCCCCATAAACCGGAGAATGTACAATAACCGACTGTTGTTGAAACGCAGAGAATAATACCGAATAATTTCTCATCAATCGCGAGGAAAACAAGATTAGGATCGTATAATGTTGTGAAGTCCACACCGGACTGCACCAGATGGAACGTAAAGTTTTTCATAATAACAAATGTGGGTAAATCAAGAACGATTTCCATAATTTTGGTCGCCGCCAATGTTACCCAGCTTAAAACAAGCGTATTTTGTATAAGTGAACGGTACGAAGCATGGAAACCACGAAGAATCGCCGCGGCATTACCTTTATATCGCAACTCAACAAACTCGACGTCCGTGATAATTCGAGCGCGGCGCCATAGTCTTGCATAAAAGAAGGTACAGAGCATCATACCCATAATACCGCCCCACCAAAACCAGTTGCGCTGTAATCCCAAGGTACGGATCCAACCGGATATAACCAACGGCGTATCCGCGGCGAATGATGTGGCAACCAATGAAGTACCAGCCAGCCACCATGTCATTTTACGCCCTGCAACAAAGTATTCAGTCAGGGTACCGCCTTCGCGAATCTTGCCTGCAAAATAAAGCCCTATGCCAACAGTTATTAAAAAGTACGCCGCGATGACAATCCAGTCGATTAGTTGTAATGGTTGTAATTGCTCATACATGAAAAATCCTTACCTTTCTCCCCTTGGATATGACCGTGACCCATTCGGGGGATTTTTAATGTTACCACTTAACTTATTGATATATAAATTATTTAATACTTATAGGTATTTATTTAACAATCTAAAAATCGGGTAATCAGGACATTAATACCATACTGAATAGATTCTGGAATTACGAATAATAAACATTTCAAGTTTATAATGCAAGAAAAAAATGCATTGTTGGTTCAGATGGATACTTGAAGAGGATTAGTTATTTACTAAATCGATATATACACGTGTGCTGAAATCCGCATATTCTCCAATTATCTGACGGTGCTCAGGCAAAGAATACATGACCTGTTTGAGCCCTATGTAAGCAGAAAAGTACAATTGCAGTTTATGCTCACTTGATCCAATAAAAGAACTGGCAAGAATACGCCATGTAGTATCATCATAATCATGCATAACAACCGCATCTGCTTCCGGTGTTGTTTCGTTGTTGTCTCTGTAAGGGATGAACAGCCATGCCGGGCTTTCTGACAGAAGCAGGTTTTTTTCTTTTTCAGGATCCGCAAGTGTGAAAAAGTTATCACCTTGCTGAAATCCGTCGCCATCGAGATCGAATGAGTATTGTCCTGATAAAGAGCCTTCCACAAAAGTACCGCTCTCATTATCGTAAAAGTCGACTATATCTCCCTGATTATCAGGTTCTTCCGCTTTATTAAAATTATAACCGCTCCAGAAATAGCCTTCTATCGGAGGATAGCCGGCGGGGTAGGCGGCAGTGCTGAACCGCGGAGGCCCGAATGTTTTGGTCCATAATTTTAAAGGAATATTGTATTCAGGATGCTCTGCAACTACCATGCCGTCACGGTTAACCGGAATTTTGTGTCCATCGTTATCCAGTGCGTACTCTCCATCTACATCAATAACATACCCATCGGAATAAATAAGCAGGTACCAGGGATCCTGAGCGTTACCAAATTGTATTTCTATAGGAGAAGTAGGATTTAATACGATACCTTTAATCATGCCGTTATTTCCGTTGTTTTCCGTCGGATTCTCGAAATCCCTGTAGATGTCGCCGCCTGATGTTATATTCACAAATGGAGTTTTATTAAGGCGCATACCGTCGATAAAAAAAGAGGTGGAAGGAGGACCGTATATATTTATATTAACGGAACTGATCCTGTCAAGCTCAAGCACTCGTTCAATATTTCCATCAGGATTGCCCGCCGGATTACTGAATTCGGTCAGGTCGAAAAATAAATGAATTTCATGCCATGCACCGTCGGCCGGTATCTGTATAGGGCCTCCGATATTAAATCCTTCACCTGAATCCGCTTCGGAAAGAGAAATTTTTATAGTCCGAGTGACATATTGTGGGTTCTCAGGATTAAACTTAATAGCTAGATCAAGACTGCCATACGATGAAAAATCCATAACGGAAGGGAATAGCATTGCGAGTCCAGCTCCTTTGCTGTCATTGTTCGCAACGTCAACGTATGTGATTTTCAGGCAGTTACCATCACCGCCATCATTTGTATATCGTTCTGAAGCAGAGAGCTTTAACTCTTTAACTGTCATTTGTTCGTATTCTGTGCCATATTGAAAATATGTTATGCCGCTATGTTTGGTATTATTGATTGAATCATTTTCGAAGTTCTCGATCAGGAGGTCTTGTTCTATACGTATAGGATTTGAACCATCAGACCAGTATGACCGTCCGCTTACACCTGCTCCGAAGCTGAGCTGATATCGGTAATAGTTTTCGGAAGAAATTGATGTGTCATTATCGACATATGAAAGCTGACGGATAGGATTTCCGCCGTTAAGCACTACCGGGTTGGTGAAATCATTGTTAATAATTCGTTGCAGAAAGTACCCCGATGGAGCTACTCCATTATTTTCAGGAATAGACCAACTGACCACAAATGTATCGTTATCGTTTTCGTGATAGTTGACAAAAGGCGCTGTGGGTTCAGTTACCACAAACTTATTGCGCAGTTTGAAATATTTCTCGTTAGCGACTTTTCCATTTACCCAGCATGTGATAGTAATACCATCAGGCGTCGTATAGATAAATGGATAGGAAAATATATGCCAGCCGCGTTCTCCGCCCGGATGGTTATTATAGGGTATTCGTATTCCCAGTCCGTCGTTGTCCGCGTTTTCGGCGAATTTTTCCACAGAAGACCACGTTGCGCCGTTATTACTGCTTTCCGTAAAATTCAGAGTACCTTCATATTGCGGGTCGGAGCCATCAAGGCGGTATACGGCAAAATTGTTACTGTAAACCAGTTGAATAACCGGTGCGGTCAGGGAATTATTGTCATCGTCCCATAAAGATATATCAGGAGTATATCCCTGACTTGCTATAAGTGTGGGGGTATCCCATGACCCGGCAAGTGTTCTTTTAGAAAAATAAATGGATGAATAGTCAGGTAACGAATGGCCGTTGGGGTCGCCGGGGCCTTTAGTCGTAACCTGCCATGTCACATAGAGTACATTATCCATAGTGACAATTTTTGGGAAATAAATTGGTTTCTCATAAGGAGGCTGGTCGCCGTCAAAAGCGAATGTTTGGTCTGCGCTGTATCCATAGGTCGAAACAGTGCGGACGGAAGACCATGTTGTTCCTGTTTTGGTTCGCTCCTCAATGTTCATACTGTAAGGAGAAGTACATTTATATTTACCCCAAATGACATGGACGGAATCAGAAACAGCAATTGAGGGTGTGTTCAGGACATATGCGCTTTTATCTGCTAAAGAGACGATTTCATATGTGTCTTGAAGCCATGTAGAACCGTTATAGGAAAATTTTACGTATTCAATAAATGTAAACCACGCAGGGCGAAAGGCATACCAAGTCAGATGCGCGTTGCCGTTGTCATCGACAAAAACATCTGGAAAATTGATGTCGATCACACTTACTCCGTTTAAGCTGACAGTACGCTCTGTCTGCCAGTTGATAAGACCGCTGGAGCCGCGAGATCCCAGTCTGATTTTCAGGTTTACCAGAGGCAGTGTCGGCCAGACATTGGTAGGGTGTTTTTCTCTCCATACAACAGCGGCATGGTCACCATTCAATGAGAACGAAGGTTTAGGTGCGATAGCTGTTCCGCCTGCTATCGTTGCTAGTTGTACGGGAGTAGTCCATGTCTCGCCGAAATTTGATCCCATTGAATAATATAATCCACGGGCGCCCCAGTAAATGTAAAATACTGCATGCAGGTTGCCGTCATTATCCGGTATTATTTGCATATCCTGAAAATTCTGGTCTGCAAAAACGCCGGTATCCATGGTCGCGCGCAGAGGAGGAGACCAATCGAAATCCCCTTCATTTACCGCAAGCCCATAATCCGTTGTGTCAAAGGTAGCTAAAAGGGTCGAAGGATATGTTATTTTTGCAATAATCAATAATCCGTCACGTTTGCCTGAAATCTCATTTACCGAAGATTTAACATTCGCAGGAGGGTTCCATAGATAAGAACCATGTACCACCGCGTTTTCCGACGAAGGCGCTGAAAATGCGTGGCTGTAAAATTGGTTTGACTGCCAGGCAGATTCATTATCAAGCTCAGACTCTTTAGCGTAGTATAATGTTATGGTATAACCGTACATATCAGGGAGGAATGCATCCCACTCAATCAGCATTCCATTTGTACTGCTGAAATCAACACCGTCTACCGGAAATCCGTTTGGAGATGTAATAGTTATTACAGGCGCTTTATTTGCAGGTGTACCGGCAGTACCCGGCCCGTCAGGTTCGAGATGCTGATATCCGCGCAGTGGAGTATCGTTGTCAGCAAAAGAATGTATACTGATGCCTGCAAAACCAGTGTTGCCAGAAAATGAATCTTTGATATATTGAATTGAGTCATGAAGATGATTATAGCCTTCTTCCCAGAATGTTGTACTATCTGGAATATCATCTGGATCATTAAGGTTTTTGGTTGTTTCAAGCGTTACTATACATTCTTTTGAAGCTAACTGTGCCGCATCAACTTCATCCTGAGCGATAGGGATTATATCAGCAGTCGCTCCATCATTATCTTTGTATGCCATTACAGTGTAGAAATCAACGTGTTTCATGATTTCGTCCATCAGAGATGAATCGTTATCAGCAGGATAGTACTTATCGTTCATGAAAGAAGGAATCGCGTCGGAGAAGAGAAGATTCTCGCCGGAATGAGAAGAATTATAATCATCAACCTGCTGACGGCAGAATTTCAAATTATCAATATAGGTATGCCATACAACTGGGAATTCCTGTTTACTGTCATCAAGATCCCATTTATACGGCACTTCTGCAAAATTACCGACCCCGAGCAGGTGTGGTTCGATATCGAGCATAATACCCGCGAATTTTTCATGTGCGAAATCACCTCGTTCAAGAAAAGGAATAATACCGTTTTTTGTATCATTGTCAAACAGGTGAGCTTGAAATTTCGCGTTATATGCTTTATCGAAGTTGTAGTTCGGGTACTGCCCTGGTTTTTCTTTATCAGGCAATGCAAACCGAGGATCTGATATGACGACGAATACCTCGATGCCGCGGTAATTCATATCGGCAAGAAAACGGCGCATTTTTTTCGGTTTGTATAACATGTAGCTGTATGACGACATGTACAAACGTGTGATTTTTTGCGAAGTATCACCATGCGGCGCCGCGATAAAGCTGAGCAGTTCTTCGCGCCGGGTACCATTATCAGAGAAGTAGTCATCAATTACATCGCTGGTAATAGTCCAGACCCATAACCCACGGGTATCGTCCTGTGCCTGCAGGAAAGCTTCAGTGCACAATGACATCAGTATAATGAGTAATAAAACAAACCTTTTTTTCATGCCGAATTCAGAGAAACCTTTTTTTATTTGTATTTCTATACTAGTTCTTTTTGCGGTAAACCAGCTTTACCATAACTCCAAGCCCGAATAATATCATTGCACTGGGTTCAGGCAATGGATTTGAAGCGGCAGACAAAAGCCCTATGTTATCAACTGCGACATTAAACGATGTTGCGCTATTCGGTGCGAAACGTACATAAAATTGTGAACTCGGGTTGTTGGCGAAATCCCAGATTACGTTTGGGTCTGAAACCGATTGTCCGAGGTCAAACTTGAACGTTGCAGTGTCACCTGCCGCGATAGTTATAATGTTCGCCGGTACGAGGTTGTAAAATTCATCTGTTGAACTGTATATTGCATATGGGCTGTACATATCTCCCGGGCCAAGACGAAAATAAACATCAACCGCGGCGGAACCCATATTTTTTACATCAAACACCAGTGCGCTATAGTTGGAAAAGATCGGATCAAAGATATTGCGCGATCCATTATATGCATCAAGAAACATTGTGGCAGGGCCATTACCAATGTAGCTCAATGCCTGAGTTGAAGTTATGCCGAGCAAGTCAGCCGCGCCGCCAATAATCGGATTGGAAATAAGAGACGTCTGGATGTCAAATGGTGTTTGCCCCTGAAAAGATATCATACTCAAATCATCGGCTGATTCGAAAAACGCTATTTCAGAGTATCCTGACTGCGGTGTTTTCAGTAAGTTTACTACTGTTGAGTTTCCGGTCATGCTGTACGGGTCTGTCTGGGTGATAACAAAGCTGTTATAGGTATTATGCGCAGCGATTACGTTGGATGCACTGAACAGAAGTACCAGTAAGGACAGGACAGTAAATTTTTTCATTTCTTAATCCTCCTTCATATGTAAGGTATTCATTATGTATACATCATTACCGACAGTTACGAACAAGTTATCATCGATGACCTTGACATCGTTGACCTTGTTTTGCGTATTAGTATAATTATACACCACATTGAACCAATCTTCAAATGGGTGGTTGTCCCAGTAGTTAATATCCATAAAAGAAACGTTCCATTGACCGGAATCATTCTTTCCGCTGAAAAAGAGGAAATCGTCCGAAGCGGTCATAAAGCGCGGGATCATATTCTGGTTACTCAGGAAATGATACCCGAGCGGTGATATCAGTGCAACACCTTTCCCTGTAATAAGTGATGATATGAAGAAATCGTTATTGCCTGTGATCTTATACGGGGAATAAATATTAATATCGCCATACAAATAATACGAACTCACCGGCATGACGTTAATAGCCGTTGCATACGGTTTGAAGGCACGTATGATTTCTGCCGTATTTCCGGAACCGAACACGGAATATGCCCGGTCGTTCAGATAATCGTTATCATATTCGATATAGATATCCTGAGTACGGTTCGGCGCGAACATGCGCGGGCAGTGACGGAGAACCGGATTCAATGTATCCGTAAGGTCGATCTGAAAGACGTTGTTTTCCAAAACCATAGTAGAATCCCATATATATGCGTAGCGTATTTCGGGATTGTTCGGAGGCGAATAACCAACTATGCCGGTTGGATGTAATGTTTTGCGTATATCGGTAAACTGTGAAATATAGATGTTTCGGATTTCAGGATCCTGTCCGTGATCCCATTTATCCACATTAAAGAGCCGGATAATCCGCTGTTGTCCATTAAGAAAGATCAAGTGGTCATGCACCCGTGCCATTCCTATTGGATTAGGAAGGGTGAAGATAAATGGAGGCAGTGTTTTTTTGGTAACAGTAAGTTCGCCTGTCTGAGCATCTTTTTCTATATGGAACCTAAGAATTGTTTTTCCGAAAGATAGTGTTTTATCAAGCAGATACAGATCCTGCCGTTTTTCGTCATAAAACATATTTGAAGGGACAAAATATGTCCGTTCGCTTTCAAAATCAACTTTTTCGCTTAAACGGGAAATAAGAACGAGGTCTTCCGGTTTACTTGGATATCCGTACACAGAAGCAGAGAGCTTGCCTGACGTGTCATTGTCCAGCGGGTTAGGAATAGTGATGGTGTTTCCGCTGGTATCATTATCAGTATAAGAAAGTATTTTTCCGTTTGCGTATAATTCAGTGTTGGAGATGGTGTTACCGTAATTGGAAACATTGACAGCGAGATCATCGCTTTTGAACGCGAAGCGTTTATCAACTGAAAGCGCCGGATATATCTCTCCCACCTGAACCAAAGCAAGGCCTGATGTTGTCAAAGCAAACATCGTGTTGCCGTGCCAGTCAATATCGACTTTATTCAGCGCATATCCATTACCGGGGAAATTACAGCTGGCAATCGGTTCATTGATAGCATTGAGCGACCTTAATGAGACTGATTGTGATGATTCGGAGAATATATAACAGACAGGCCGTACAGGATCAAATACAACCAGATCCATTATTTCTTCTGTATCATATTGCGTGTACGTAATACTCATGCCTGTGCGGTCGAAGAGTTCCGCGTAACGATTAGTGTACAGCATGAACTCCGTGCCATTGTAGTTTGTCGCTATCGATAATGAACCGAGATGGTCAAGTATGTTGAACGACTGAGAGAATTGTATCGAGTCAAGATGCGTCAGGGTTGCTGTGTGCGCATCGTATAAATATACATCAAATGGAGCTGAGGTATTGTCCGAGTCTTTACATAAGATATACGCGGTTGATTGATTATCGGAAGCTATTACCTCGATACTTTCATACACATGTAAGCCGCCTGATGGCGGTATCAGCGCCTGCACGGACGACGTGGTGCCCAAAGATACTTTAAGTAACGCTGATTCAGTTCCCTCAGAGCCTGCAAGCACAGTATCGTGCATGAGGTATACGACAGAGTTCAATGTTAAGTCCATGCTGGTGTTTAGTGCGACAGATGAGATGAGGTTGCCATCGTTTTCAAGGTCGAAAATATCCACAACATCATCTGCGGAATAAACAACAAAGAGGGAAGAGCCGTCTTCAGAAATATCTATATCTTTCGCACCTGCACTGACAAAAAATTCTTTGGTTTTTATGTAGCTTAATGATGGTTTCTCAGGATAAACCGGATGGGTTGTTTCTTCATAAACTTCCACTGCTGAATTGGCAAGAACGTAAAGTTGTCCAAGTATGTCATTAAACTGCATGGTATTGACAGAACCAACAGATGAAGCAGATACCCCCTCATCTGCCTTTAAGTTACCCGGTATGATGCGGTATCCATCTTCATGCGTATCCGACTCAGAGGTATCGCTCATGGTGAGAGTAACATCAACATATCGAGATTCGTAATAACCGCTGTTCAGGAAACCGGGCAATTTAATTTGCAAGTCTGTCCCTGCCGCGTTGGATGATAAAATCTGAGCAGTGGTTGACCCGAACTTAGCTTCATCGATGAATAAGAGATGAAAACCTGAAATAGATATAACATTGTTTTCGTGCGAAGTTCCAAGACGAGGAGTTATTTTAGATATAACAGGTACAACACGCATTATTTCAAGATTATCATACTGAACTGTCCGTGTGAGGCCATAAGAGTCGTAAGCCGTGGCTTTTAAAGTATAAATATCTGTATTGAAAAAGTTTGGCCATACTCGCTGGATATCAATCACAGGATCGGTTATTACATTATTCGTAATCAGTTCTGATTTAACTACATGATCACTAGAATCAAGCAGAACTATTTCTACAGCGGAAAGATAAGCTCCCAATGCTACATTGACGTCGATGTCCTGCGCAACGGCGGTTATCACGATATAATCAGGTACAGGTTCAGCGGCGCTTGAAGGATCCGTACTCATAGATTGCAGTTCAGCAAGCATAGTCAGGTCGGGAGGACGGTTCCAGAAAATTTGCTCCGCGGCGAGATTTATAGTGTGCCGTGCGGTGCCGGGACCATCGGTTAAACGGACTTTGATATCATACAGGCCACGATACGAATCATTGTCCCAGTCAAGCTGAAATCCGGCATCATATGCTGTTCCAAAATAGGGGATTGCGCCCGTAATGGGGTTGGATACTCGTGTCAGTGTGGTTTCAGCTTCTATGTCATTGTCAGATTCAGTGTAATAGAGTCCGATTTTCAGCGCATCGTCATCATCAAATGCCCAGCCTTCGACGGTGAGCGTGTCGCCTGAAATGATCGTAACATCATTAATAATGTTATAAACAGGAGAAATAGCGCTGACTTTGCCGAACGGTGCATCATCAAAATCAAAGTACTGTTTTTCAGCTGTGTTTACCGGATCATCAGAATTGAAAACCAATTCCTGTCTTTGTTCAATTGAAGAAATAGGTACATTAAACAATTTGAATGTCAAAGGAACGTGTAATTGGGCAGGGTTGATTTTTCCGGTGATAAACGTAAAGGTCATAGGCTGATCCAGTAGTATATCATACCCTCCAGAGCTGTTTAATGCCGAGGATGCCGGGTCTTCGCTAAACACCATGCCTTCAGGAGGATCAACGATTTGCAGTCGCAAATCAAGGTCGCTCAATTGCTTAGAAGGTGTTGGATAAAGATAATCGTGCAGGAATATGTCACGAATCAGCGCGCTGTGTATAGTGATGCGGAATTGTCCCTTTTCAAGCGGTTCCATAATTCCGTTGTGGTTGTTACTGCGAATAAAACCGTCATTTGAAAATTCATGTACAGGAGAATCATCATCGAACTGCAGGGTGTAGAATACGCCGGTTGAATCAAAATCAATATAAATATAAATTGCTTCCTGTGTGTATCTTTTGAATGTGGGGCGATAGGGATCGTAAAAGGTTGGATCGGTTTGATCAACGTAATCAAGTTCGCCATTACTGCCTGTGCCCGGCAATACAGTAACCCATTGTTCGGATGTATCAGCCTGATTGCTTACCGCAAGCTGTTGATATCCGTTATTGAGCGTATAACCGTCTATTATAATTGATGAAAACCGGCTGAATTTGCTCAGGTATTCTGCCAAGCCTGACGCATCGTCAGAGTCTTCAGCCGCTGATGATAATCCTGTGAAAACCACTTCATTAAAATAGGCGAGAGGGTTATCTGTAAATCCCCAGAATGTGTCTACGGTATTAGTGTTGCGAGCGGTAACCATAAAAGAAAACGGTTTTCCGATGGTTTCCGCGTAGTTTATCTCAAGCGCGAAGAATTTTTTCAGATAGAATAGAATTCTGCTTTCAGCTGAAAAAATAACTGAATCGGCGAGGTCAATCGGTCGGTAATCAGGTATTGTTTGAGCGTAATCATTACTGCGTAAGATTATCGATAACGAAATTGGGTACGGCGTGCGCTGGTTAAAAGAATCGATCTGGCTGCGAATTGATTGAAGGAGAACAACGTATTGTGCCCAGTTATCGGTAGAGACTTTTGCGTCAATATAGATTGTATCGAATGTCTCGGTGCTGTCTTCAGCGCCGCTATTAAAGTTAAGTATGGTAGCCAGAAATAGCAGTGCTTCGCCGTGCAGTTCCGGTTGTATCCATGAGGATACGTCGACAACACAAGCCGCATTTTTATCAGAATCGTGCAGTTGCGATAATATAGCCCGCTGTGTCGAGGCGTTCGAAGATAAGAGCGTAAATGAGTCTTGCGAATTAAGTTCGAACAGCAGTTCGTTAAACGTGCCGGACGGGTCGTTGAAAGGCGCCTGAATAAACGAAAACAGGGAAGATGCGCTTTCCGGCCTGTTGGCAGTGTCATTAACCGCATCAAGGTTAATATAAAGCCCGCGATTAGCCGCGCCTGCGATTGAGCAGTATATAAAGCTTAATAATAGTGTTGAGATGCATAAAAAACGTTTTATCATTCAGTTGAATCCTGGTCTTGTTCCGTTGGCAGATCCGTTGATTCTTCAGTCTCAAGTATTTCAGCCGTTATTCCTGTTACTTTAAAATTAACATTATGAATTTCTTCATGTTTGTTCTGGTCTTCATCTTCAGCGATGATGTGTATTTTAGCGGAATACAATCCATCCGGTAATGTCGTAGGTTCATCAAATTTAGAGACATAGTTGCCTCGTTCATTCGGTATAATTGCCCATTCCACAGCGTTAAAGGGCATGTTGTATTTTGTTTTGTTGTCTTCGGAAATGATGGTGATTGTGCCGGTCGGGCGCATGTGTACATTTCCAGTGTTATGTAAAAGCGTCTTGAACTCTGTATTTTCTTTGTTTGATATCGTGATGCGTTTAAGATCAAAATCGAATTTTTCGGTACCTCTGACAGAAATATATACCGGTATGGAAATCCTGATGCTGAGGTTCGCGCCCATAATATTGCCGATGGGTTCCCCGGTAAAGATAACCCATGCATTGTATTCGCCTGAAGATCCTTCGGGCACATTAATCTTGTAGCCGACTTCAACACTGCCGCCGGCAGGCAGGGTAACTTCTTCTTGCGCTAAAGAAAACCAGTCACTGCTGACTGGGTTAATACTTCGGTCACGCCACATGATTTTAACTTTTGATTCGACAGGTGCTTTATTGGTTATGGTGAACACGTTTTCATAACTCTTCGTCGGCGGTATTTTTCCTTCAATACGTGACGGTAACACTCCGATATTCGCCTGAACAGCCTGTGCCGCGAGCAGACAAAGACAACTGATCAAAAGTTTCGGCGTGATTAATTTCATCGTATTTCCTTTGTTTCGATTGCGTTCCGTAAAGAGGCAGGCAGGCGCGAAACCTGCCTGCCGTCTATACTAAATTAGTTGCTTCTTAATTCGAGATAAATGTCGCCATTGTATGAACCTTTACCAACAGTAAGAAGGTCAACACCAAGAACGAGATTCAGACGTTCGGTGATTTTTGATCCGTCTATTGTGCTGGCAACTGTGGTGCGTGCTGTGCCCCAGTCTGGATCAGCCAATGATCTGTCATTGAGTTCAGCTGACGTATATAATGCAGTGTCAACGGCGACTGATTCAGGAATAAAACGGAATGCCGCGCCGTCACCTGTCCATGCATCGGTAGCAATATAACCATTAGCTACATCAGAAAGAATCAGATTTGTTCCGTCATAGGTGGTTGTTTCGATTGGTGTAGGATTGCCGCCGTACCAGCCCTGTGACCAAACTTTGATCGGGAGGAAGTGCGCGAAATTAGCGTGTAACAACCCGCCATAGAGTGAAGGCCAGTTTGCTTTATCGCTCAATTTAGGCTGTTTTGCCGGATCAGTTTCTATCCAGCTAAGAGGCACTAACAGCTGGTTTCCATGTACAG
>QZJZ01000077.1 GCA_003599815.1 Candidatus Auribacter fodinae | reverse complement strand
GATCTCAGGAAGACTTCAATGCGATTATTCTCTCAAAGTTAAATGACCTGCTCAACAAACTCGATATCGAACTGGCAAAAACAACTCTGGATTTTATCAACCTTGCGGTTGAGATGGGTCTCCAACTCGATTATTTTCATATGCAGAACATTGTATATCGACTGCTGACTGAAGATATTCTCTATTCGAAACCAGCTCAGAACCTCAAGAAAAGCCTGGAATGCATAGAACATATTCTCAAAATAGCAAAAAAATTGTCGTTTAATGTTGACAAGTTTTCGAAAATAGCAGAATTACACGTTGAATAAAACACTATGTCCTGATGAAGATCAGACAACTGGCACTAGCATCTATTTTTGTTATCACCGTGAGCGGATTCGATTATATCACATCGCATGATCCATACGAAGCACAACGCCTTAGAATGGTCCGCAACCAGATAGTGAAGCGGGGCATCACAGACCAGCGTGTCATTAGGGCTATGGAAAAAGTTCCACGCCATGAATTTGTGACCGAAAACTACCTTCAAAACGCTTATGATGATACACCGCTCCCAATCGGCATGGGACAAACCATTTCTCAACCCTATGTTGTAGCTCTTATGACGGAACTACTTACTTTGAAGGCTGATGACAAAGTTCTTGAAATCGGCACCGGTTCAGGATATCAGGCGGCAGTACTAGCTGAACTGGTACAATCAGTATTCAGCATAGAGATTGTCCCCTACCATGCAGAACGCGCTCAGGAAATTCTCCAAAGGCTTGGGTATCATTCTGTCACGGTTAAAAGCGGTGACGGTTTCTTCGGGTGGCCTGAAGAAGCGCCGTTTGATGCGATAATCATTACCGCCGCCCCGGTGAAAGTACCTCAACCATTACTCGACCAGCTCGCTGAAAACGGACGGCTTATTGTTCCTGAAGGCGAATATTTTCAGACACTGATGATCTATACGAAAAAGCACGGCAAAATAACCGTAACTTCCAGTATCCCCGTCCGGTTTGTTCCAATGACCGGATATAGCGATTCCAGTCAATAAAAAAGCCGTCCCCACATGGAGACGGCTTACGGAGGCAATACGAAAATTAAGTGTTATCAGCGTGTATATTTTTTACGTGTTCGCTGTACCAAAAACCACATCCCAAAACTAAACAGAGCATAAACGGTAGGCTCAGGAACCGGAGCGGCCTGATTTGGACCAAAATAAATATTGTCAACTACCGCAGTAGTATTAAAATCGTCGTATTCTAACGGATTTCCACCCATAAACGCAAACCCGTTACTTATCTCAACATAAACATCGAATACATTACCAAGCAGAGTAATCCCATTTATAGAATCAGGCAAAAACAAATCAACATGCGACAAACCGGGAATAGTTGACGACTGTATTGTCCAATTCGGCAATATACTGTTAATATTCGGGGTATCGTCGCCAAGATCTGATTCACCGCTTCCAACAGGTTCAGCTACACCAAAAGAATGTTTAAAAAGTTCAAGATCAGCAACATTTTCCAATACAAAAGAGACCCTGAAATAATCAGCAGTCAGAAATTCAACCTGAGACTTGTCAATCGAAGGGTTTAAAAAATATTCAAAACTGTAATCAAAGCTAAAAACTTCAGTGTCAGGCTCAAGATTGACATCCTCGAACAAAATGGATGATGCCCATGCATTCGCATCACTTTTAAAACTTGCATGGGTAGAATTAGAACCGCTCAGAAAAGTTAAGGTATTGTTTGTCTCATCTATGTACGGTGTGCCACTACCCTCGAAACCCTGAGTAATACGAATCGCCGCATTGGCATTGGAGAGATTTACCGCAGTCAACGCAATAAAAAATAAAGTTGTTATCAGCCGTTTCATCATTATCATGCCTCCTCATTGTGTGTAAAGACCGTATCGCTATTCATAACTATTCTAACATATGGCCAGCGAAAATGCAAGTTTACACACAAAATTTATTTGAAACTAACTTCTTTTAGCTTCTATTGGGTTATTTTTTCATCAGATTATATACTTATAACAACAAAAGGAAAGGATAAATTACATAATAAATTCTTTTTTTCTGTAAACATATGGAACACGAGGTTAAATCGCTTCTTCAACAATTTTCTTAAGTTCAAGCTGTTCAAGCTTTTCTTTAACAGGAACACTCTGGCGCATACGCAGAATTTTACCGGTAAATTCATTATTATAAACAAATCCCTGTCTCTGCATCACTTCAGAAAAAGGAACAACCTGTCCGGTTTCCGTATTAACCGATTCCAGATCAGCCGCTCTGCCCCCATAAATGAATGAATCCATACTTATAAGAGCCGCAATAAAATCGGACGCTTCCGTAAACAGGTCTCCCCTGTTCAGCTGGATGACAAACATATCATTCAAAGCTCCATACCGGGCAGAAGCTTCATCGCGCGTAATTAATTTGATCGCGGAATCGGGAATTGAATCTGCCGCAAGGTTTTCTTTTATGTGTTTATGTACTTTTGTCGTTACGGCGGCCTGTATATCGCCCCACTGGCTATCCAGCGCCCTTATTTTATCCGATCCGACAATTTCCATCTCCGGCAAGTAAAAACCACGGCTCAACAATTCACTTATAATTTCATTATTCGACCTGTTTTCAGAAAATACAACCCATTTCACGGATATACCTGTCTGGTCTTTACGCGATTCATTCAACGAAGCAAGAATATTGAAGGCATATTGAAGGTTGCCTTCAGGAACAGCATCCATATCGATAACCATGAAATGCCGGCTGTCATTAATAACACGCTGTTCCACACGAAGCGCCTCAGGACGAGCGACTGTCCAGAGGAAATCTTCCAGTTGTGAAGCGCCTCGCAATTCTTTATGTAATTTGGCAAGGAGCGCAACATCAATTTCAGCTATACCTGAGGCTTTTCCCAGTATAAGTTTAGCTTCACTGAATATCTTGGAAATTTTTTTGGCATCAGCCTCAACAGCATAATTTCGTACCTGTGTCGACAGGTAATCAATATAAAAAACAATAAACTCTTTTACCTGTTCCAGTTCCGCCTCCGTCAACTGCGGACTGATAGCGTCAATAACCGCATTTACATTATTATTAAGATAATCGTTCACAATCGGGTTAGGAGCGCGATACTCGATCATGACATCGCCTTTTGCGTATTTCAGCGCCGTCGCATACGGATCTTTCACTTTCAGGAGGAAAAACATATCCTGCTTTAAAGGATAATACCGAAGAGTCTCGTAATTTCCCTGCCCTTTCAGAATACGTAAATCAGCATTTTGCCAGATTTCAATAAATTCAGGTGTAGCACGGCGCAAATCTGTTCCTGTGACATTTGAACCGCTCGTGATTATGCGAAACTTTTCCGGAGCAAGCAGTGAGTTACCATCCTGATCGACAAAATAACTCCTGGCATAGTCGCTTTGGAAAATTTCATGCGCGTCAGAAAGGCTTATATCATTGACCGTATGTTTGTCACGCGGTACCAGATTAACAGTATGCCCCATCAACAACAAGCGTTTCAGCAACGGAAAATCCGTAATAATCTCTCCTGCATTATCTGTTGCAAACAGGATTGTTTGTCCGGGTTGACGGAGCCGGTCAAGGAGAATGGAGAAATCATCATGTTTAACAACCTGAGGATTAAATATATCGCGAATAGCGTCTGTAAAGCTAAACCCTTTTTCCTCAATTTCCGCAGTCGCCTCAAGATTGGCGAAATCAAGGGCATTGCCGGCAATGGCAATCAACGCGGCCGCCCATAATTCCTCTCCATAAGCAGTGACTACCTCCTCCATTTCCCGCAATGCATCAACACCCTTCTGGTTATATTCGTTTTTCAGGTTCACATACGGATTATCATCTGCTGTAATTACCCGTATTATATCATACATCATATCTTCCAGTTCATGAGGAGCCATACTCTTAATTAAAGAAGCAAAAGCTTCATCGCTCAGAAGTGTTCGTATCGTTTCAGCGGCAATATCTTTCGTCAAGGCATCCGAGTTACTCAGTTGTATAACCTTTTCAGCGGCAGGAAAATGTGTTTCCAGCACTGTTTTGTTATACATTAAAGGAAAATCTCGAATATAGCCAAGTACTTCACCAGGATGATAGTACTGGTTGTTATGAACCATTTCAGCGGGAGCGCCTAGCGCTTGATTAATGGCGAAGTGACGCGTGACAAGTTTCAGAAAATCCAGTACTGAAAGTTCCCGATTTAACAAGCGGTCATGGAGTTGCTGACGCAAAACTGGCATATCACTCGGGTACTGGAAAATAGGCATCGCCGCCACATCCGTCTGCCCCGCAAGATAACTATCCACAATAAATTGCAATTCCCGATACAGAAGTGATTGAGGCGGTGCGTCAAGATCCGATACAGGAGCTTGAGCGTTCAGAGCAAATCCCAGCCCTTTCATGTATTCATGAGCCTGATTAATGTCATATTCGTACCGCTGGTCTTCAGCTATCAGTTTTTCGCCGACTTCATGAACGACCGACTCCGCGAGCATCCCCATTACTTTCGTTTCAAGTCCGCGTTCCCGTAAAAAGCGAAGCCGATTAATCAAGCCCGAGGCAAAATATACATCATTTTCGCGTATCGCGGCAAACTGGTAATGAGATGAATCATCTATAAATAAACCGGGGTTACCATCGAGAGGTTCAACTGTCCAGAATCGAAATTCATTATTTTCAATGGCTTTATGTATGCGCATCAGGAACAAAGCATTGTTCTGCAACGCTCTCTGTTCGTCGCCTTCCGCAGTTTTTGAACGCATCATTAACTGAATTCCCTGTTTCAGGATATGATCTTTCACACCGTTCAGCAGGATATCTTCATCCGACAAACGGGAAACCTTAGATTCCGAAATAATTGCGTCAATACGAGCTGGATATTCGCTATGGTGCCCGTCACCCAATCCGATGTTACCGCCGGGCAGTATACCTGAGGTTCTCAAATATTCAAGGAATCGCAAATATTGTGCTGGAAACGTCATTTCCTGTTCATTTGAGAATTGTGCTATTTTTTGTGAAAAGGCATTTGCTGAGAGAAACAGATTCTCTCCCGTATTCACAACCCGCGTAAGTGTCCTGTTCGTTACCGGAGTAACTATTTCAATATAAGTAAACAAACCGCTTTGAGAAATTCGCGACATAGCATCATGAACTTTTTTCCATTCAGCATATGTAGTAAGATTAACATTATCCTTAATAATCTTTATATCAGGAAGGTATGCCGCTATAATTTCTTCCTCGGTACTGGCTGTGGGAGGTAAACCGCGCACAACCGAATCACGAACATCAGGAAATTCATTCAGAAACGTCTCAAATAATCCAAGAAATTCCTGTAAATCGGAACGCATTGTTTCAAGCTGAATGCCATATCCATTCAAAAAACGGGTATTCATCCAGCGTGACAGTTCCTCATCATTCATCGCATCCAACAGGCGTACGAGCGAATCATGAGAAGGATCTATTGACATAAGTTCAGCATCTTTTGAACGCTGTGAAGCTAAACGAAGATTAACCTGCCTGAGCTGTTCTTCCAGTGTCTCTACCGACAACCGAGACAAATCGTTCAAGGCATCCAGCATATTCGTATCAGTTTTTATGACCGCAAGGTCTATAGATATGCTTTTAAAATCATTCCTGATTCTATTTAAAATATCGGCAATGGCAAGGTATGTATCTCTCTGGTTAGGAGCGGCAAAACGCAGTTTGCCGTTGACGATACTAAGAGCTATTTGTGTTGTACGCTCATAATCATGGAGTTTTATTAACCAGTTATCCAGTATGTCAACCGTAAGAATGCTGTCAAACATAGACTGTAAGGGAGCCAGATCCTGCGCATATGCCTTAAAAAGATCATACACTGACGCTTTATCACGTGTCTGCAGGAACGGCTGAAACGCATTATGACTAAATATTTCCCCAACTACCGCCCCCAGCCCTTCCAGCCGTTGCAGGTTGTCATTCATATTTGCGGGCAATTCCCGGACGTTGACAAGAACAGATTCACGAGTAGTAACGGCAAACCGTGTGGTTTTTATTTTCTGCTGGAGCAATTCAGCCCGTTTCTGATCATCAAGAACTTCTACCTCGTCCGGAGCGTCAATCGCGTCAGGAATTGTTCGTTCTGTGAGCGCAAGAGTAACTATCGAGGCAAACTCTTCATTAAGCGCAGTGCCGTAGATCGAACGCGTCAATGCTATATGCTCATTAATAATACGCGAAATGCGAGCATTAGCTTCCTCAATATTAAAGGATTCCGGTTGTTGAGTATACAACACCCATTCCGCCAGGTGATGCAGTAGGGCTTCTCCAGACAAAGCTGAAGCTATTGCATCGTAATAACTGTACTGCTGTTGGTTTCCTGCATTCTGGTAACGTTGAGCAATAGCAATATATTCCTGCACCTGATCAACAAAACCGGAAGCAAAATACACGCCATGCCGAAGCCCGCGTTCATCAGTCTCTATCATAGTTGTGAACTGGTAACGCATTGTATCATCAATAAATATTCCCGGTGAACCATCGCCTGGACGTACCTGAAACATTGGAATAGCGTCCGACTTAAGTAACGATATTGCCTGCTGAAGCAAAAGGAGGTCTTCCTGCAACTGTTGTTTCTTTCCCTGATCGGTTTCCCGCTCAATCTTCCGCTCAAGCTGTTGTACACGTAAATCTATCCATTTGGAACCATGTATGCGAAAGGAATTTCTTTCTGTCATCGCGTTAATCTCTGAAGCCCTTATGATATTGCGGACACGTTCATAGTCTTCAGGGCTATGATGTCCGTCGCCAATCCCGAAATTATTTTTATCGCGATTTTTCTGAACACGAATATTTCTTAACAAAATTTCGGTCATTTCTCTGAGTTTAGCCGGATTGTATTCAAGTTTTTCGTCATATTGCAGTTCATAGCCTGCTTTTCGTGTCGGACGCTTTTGCATCATTGCCATATTGTAAGAAAAGATCTGTATTCCCTTATCCTGCAAAACTTGTTTATCTTCCGTTGTTGGTTCAATAAGGGCAAGCTGTTTTTTCTGAATATACGATTTGACCGATGGCATCGCCTTGGACATATCATTAATCACAATAGTGTCAAACATATCTTCAAATTTCAAATCCGGATTACCAGTAGCGTTACGAGCAGTTCGCTCTATTGTTTCCACAATATCCGTAACAGACATACCCATGTCCTCAGGCGTATGTACCGGATTCAATATAAAAACCCGTTGAGCAGGCTCAATCCGAATACGCTGTCCATCAGGCATGACGGATATTCCCGCTTTGCCTCGCGCAACAAGGCCTTCAACCACTTCCTTTACGGTAAAGTTCGCGAGCAAACTGGTAAATAAACTTCCCGGGCCAACCAGAATTAGATCAAGAGCCGGGTATGTCAGGGCTTCGCGAGCCATATCGGAAATCTGCGGTTTAACTTCTTCATTATCGGGATTACGGCTGTTATCCAAATATTCAACCCTCTTTCCAAAATCGGGTATGATTGTTCCTATCTCACCGATAAAATCCTCGCCATGAACGGATCTTCTGTCAGCACTGATCCGGTTTCTCATTAAGGTCGTGTCGGCCAGCTCTTCTTCAAGCAATGCCATTTCCTCATCAGTAAGCGGTTCTTTCAGACGTGCTATAATGTTTCCTTCATCAGTAGATACCGGGACAACATATCCCTGATCCACACTAAACAATTTCTGAACAAGATCAAGCGCAACAAGAGACCTGTCAGCATAGAAACGCCCTTCACCAAGATTATATGCTTCACTAAAATAATTCATGGACTCCAGAAGCAAGTTCTTGACGCTTGCTTTCTGGAGCGAGATATCCTTATACCGTGCCGGATCTTCATTATGCATCTGACGCAATATTGATATAAATTCATCCACCTTTTTCAACATGTCTATAAAGTCAATCAGGAATTCAGGAGATTGACGTAATTGCGGAAAATTTTTCAATGATGGAGCGATCAATTCAGCCGCTATTGGAGAAAGGTACTCTACATCCAGATCTTCCGGCAGGCGCTTATTCAGCAAATCCTGTTTGGCAATGTCAAGATATGAAACTGCAAGATTGGTTGTGTCGCCCATTGAATACACATATCCTATGAGCGGATCCATAATACCCTGCCAGTTATATGATTGTCCGCCTGAATCAAATGTAGTGACAATATTAGCAACAGTACCGCGCTCCCCTCCTTTAATAGCGTTAATCAAACTGTTACCGCCGGTGCCCCCTGATATGGAAAGAATGGACGGTTTCAGGCGTCGAATCGATCCTTTCACTTCATTTACCGATGGAATTTTTTGTTCCCACATAGCAACCTTCCCCATAAGCACATGAAGCGGGTTCAGCCCCTTATGCAAAGCAGAATCAGCTATTTCAGCAAACGCGGCTTTCTCATCGCCGTTATATACTATATCTACCAGTTTTTGCACCGTCTCGCGTTTCATCAGATTTTCAGAAGCGCGCGTAAAGGCAATTAAACGCATTATTGTTCCTGCAGTAATGTCATTCGGTTTTTCTTCGTACCATTCAGAATAATGCACCTTATAGTCCGCCAGCGCCTGAAATAACAGTTTCCGGGTACGTTCCCAGCCGAGCTCTGCAATCATAGCAGTCCCGATCACTACAACGTGATTCGCGTCTTCAAGCTGAAACCCGCTGTTAAGGGCAAAGAGCATTGTATAAAATGTACTGGGATGAGATGGAAACGCGTATCCTATACCGAGAATCTTAGCGTTTGATCCATCAGCGGGAAATACAACGCTTTCAAGCAGAATAGGAAGCATAACTCTCGATACTTCAAGAACCTCTGCCTCTTCATCAGGCACAACGCGGGCATCTTCCCAGAACCGGATCCATGCCTTAGTTGCCTGCGCCTTATAAGCAACCCTTGCCTCAGGAGTAAATTCGTCAGGATGTTTTAGAATTCTATCAGCAAGTATACCGTCTACATGTTCTGCGAAATAAAAATTCGGAGTTTTATCTGAATGGGAATATGTTTTGGAATAATATATCGTAGGAAACAACCTGCTTTCTTCTTTTCCAGCCTTCATGGCATTGACATTCTGGGCAAACACCAGAGCAAAATTAGGGTTTAGCATCATACGCAAACGCAGAGATTTCTCGCTTCCCTGATAATCTTCAATAACTACTTTATAATCGCTGATAAAACCAAATCCGGACAATCTCGATTCCACAACACGTATCCTTCGGACATTGGAATAGGTCAATCCGGCGTTTTCAAACATTGTGTCCATGCCTGCCTGATCAGAAAAAATATCAGTAATGGTTTTTCTGCTTTGATATTCATCAACCGAAGTCAAATCCAATTTCGCTAAATATTTTCCACCTCGCAATATAGTAAGCAGACGCTCGCGAGCATGTTCAGGGATGACCGGCTGATCCTGCGTAAACGAATCCTGCAGTATTCTGGCAAGAATCACATCATCAATTGCATCGATCAGTTTCTGGTCAGGAAGGTAATTCAGGTAATGCAAATATACATGGTATAAAAGATCAAACTCAGCCGGCCCAAACTGTGTGCCGGATGGAGCAACATTCTGCCGTAACAAGCCCGGTATAATAGAAAACTGCGGATCATCTCCCTGCAGTATATTCACAACGCGTTCACTGATAATACGCCGTACCTTATTCATATGTTTCCCGGCAGTAAAACTATACAGGCGCAACATCTTTTTAAACTCATCAACTTGCTCAAACTCGCTTAGCTGATCAGCCGCCGGCCTGAAAAGCGCCTGAATAAGGTTGTTCAGGTTGGCATACCTGTCATCCAAGGGCCCGGTTATTGAGGTAATGGTGATACCTCGTTTAGTCACCCATTCATAGAGTCTGGAAATCGCGTCATCAACCGTCGCAGGCTGGTCTACAGTTAGAGTTAATGACGGCCCTATACTGCCGGTTATCGCGCCCTGATCGTCCATCGCCAGCAATGAAAGAGTTTTCTGGGTCGGATTGATAGAGCTGACAGCAAACGATACTTGCGGTCCCGGCACTACGTTGACTGAGTCAGTCCCTAAAACAGTGTCATATACATCTTCCAGATGTTGAAATGCCGGCGCTTTAGTTACCGGGGTAATATGCACAAAATAAGTATTGTCTACCATTCTAAGAAGACGAGCTTCAAAGTTCGTTTGCCCAAAAGCGCTGAGGTCAATGTCCGTATCAGTATTGGGGCCTTTAATGATCGCATTAAGTATAAATTCCAACAGGGTCATAGGAACAGCACTGCTTGCGAATACAACAGAAATAGTCCCGCCTCCGCTTGTCTGGGCACTGATACTATCCGGCATGCTAATCAGTTTACCTTCATCGCTGTCAATCGCATCAAGAGCAATTTGAGCGGACGCAACAACAACTTTTTCAACACTGACGATCCCGGCGTCACTTATCGATATTGCTCCCTGCCGCTGATAATTTTCGAGCAATGACCGCATATAATTCTCTACAGAAACAGGATCTTCAGAAAAATTCATTGATGCGAGCTGAGTCGCGATCTCCTGAGCACGTGCGGACAGCTCGTTGATATTTTTCTCATTCAATGAACTAAACAGCATTGCCTTTATCACATGCTCCGAGCGCGCATGTGTAAGAAGCGACCGAACCATGCTAACCGGCCCAGCCTCGCGAGTTGATTCCTTGCGTGCCGCGGCAGTAAGTATCGCATCGTATTGTTCCGGAGTAAGAACAACAACAGAACCGCCGAGAAGCTGAAATGACGATAATAAATCCGCGGTTTGCAGTTTTTCAGAATCGACTTCTGCAAGATCGACATGCGGCTGTTCTGCAAAAAGACCATAAACCAGTTCCTGTCCGGCGACACTCATGCGGATATATATCTGATTATCCACCCTGCTCAATTCAATAATATCTATGTCGTATCCAACTTGATCGGCAACATTTGCCAACTGGGCTTTTATCCCTCTGAGCATCGGCAGGCTGATTTCCTGAACTGAAGGCAAGTCATAACCAGTCATTTGCCATGCTAACGTTGAAATAAGCATCGACTTGAACATATTGCCAAAAACAAGCCTGTTGTTGGCGTTCACCAGAGGATGGTCCTCCAGCCATGAGGCAAGAGCCAGTGTATCAAGTTCTCCTGCCAGATACCTTTCCAGCCGTGAATCAGACCCTTTTACCAGCTGGGCGTAAGGATTATCTGTATCATCATTGTTTATGCGAACGCCGAGTATATGATGCGAAATATCTTTCTGCTGTAATTTTTCAGCAATACCAGAAGTATGATACCCTCCGGCAACGATGACGGCACGTGCAACACCGCGTTCCTTCATAAAATTTAACGTATTATCAACCATTACGGAATCACGCTGTTCCGCAAGATTATAAAATGACCGGATAACTGAAAAACTGTCCTTCAAACTTGAACAAAGGCCTTTTATGTCACTATCCGCATCAAGATGCGATGCAAGAAATCCGATGGATTCATCGTTTTCAAAAAAGAGCGGCGCGTCAGTGAGTTTCCGCCACTCACGGGAAGATGACCGCAGTACGCTCGCCTTTTTTAATAAAACGACCTGATCTGAAATCATGCGTAACGCACGCTCTTCTTCAGATGAAGCAAGCGCCTCAAAAATAACCTCACGAAGCGAATCAATCTCAGCAAAAACAGCATGATGGTTGATGGATTCATTAACGGTCAGATACCTGCTGTACTGTGACAACTGTGGAAACGGGCCTACATCTACTCCATGACTTTCCGCCTGCCTTAAAAGATACGTCAAATGATCGGAATACGAGACTTTATTTAATCTAAACTTAAGATTTTCCTGCAAAAACGCCGCAACTTCATCTCTGTTCATGCTTTCGGTAATGTGGCGTATCAGTTTTGCACGCTGTTTTTCGATCTCATTCAAATCCAGCGATTTTTCAAGCCCGATCAACTGCCAGCATAACCCGAGGTTTTTATATTCATCAAGTCCGCAATTGTATTTCAATGCCAATTCACGAATCTGTTCGAGAAACCCCATCAATGAAATGGACTGCCCGTCAAAATTTTTTTCGAGTAAATCAAGAACCTGCATATCATCGGAAAAAATCAGCGGTTTTATATCCTCAAGCAGTACTTCGACACGCTCCACATACCGCAAAACATCATCATGATTGTACGCCTTTAGAAGACACTCAAAATTGCGCTGGTACAAATCACGATTTTCCACGCCCTGCACGCCAACATGATCTGGTTCATTTATAACATAATACTCAGCTCCATTGATTCTACCTCTATTTACAAAATAATAGGACACAATCTGTTTGGCTTCCTCGTAAGGGAAAGCGCTCAGGTCAACGGGATTGATTTCGCCGGCGGCTCCCTCCATGGCGATCAGCCCAACTTCTTCTTCCTGAACAAGAAACTTGATAATCTTATATATATTCATCTGCGCTTCGGCATTGCAGTGCGCGTCCTGAATATAATAAATGACCTGAGAATCAGCTTCTTTTTTGGACTTATAACTGTCTTTAACATAACCGATACTGTCGGAAATCGGCAGAGATGAGGATCGTGTTTCCCGTACGCTGAATAAGGAAATCAATACCGCCAGAAGAGCAACGGATAAGAAAATCTTAAAAGGGAATTTCATCTATACTTCTCCTTAAAAATTTAAGGATTATCCAATAGTTTGGAATCGTTTATAAAACAATGAAATGTTTATGGTATTATTATATAACAAATTATGGTTTAGGTCAAACCGAACTAACCCGATGTAAATCATTGATTAATAAAATTATAATCAACCATTGCTTACTGTCGGTATCGGCAGAACGCGACATTTTGTTGCGTTATTTTGATGTAATGCGTATATTGAGAAGCATGTACAACAATAAAAATCCAATCAGGCACTATAAACATATCCTTACTGCGGCGCTTATCGTGATAAGCGGGCTTATTGCCTATGGCGGAATGGTCGGCAATGATTTTACCTACGACGACCACCACTCAATTGTGGAAAACGAATACCTCGGCACAATTTCGTTTATGCGCTATTTATTTTCTCCCGAGTATTTTACTGTCGCTCAGGAAAACACCTACCGCCCTGTGGTTACCGCTCTCAATTTCTGTGAAAAAATCATTTTTGGAGATAATCCTTCAGGATATCACGCTGTTAATCTTTTATTACACATTGTCTCTGCCATTTTGATGTATTTTCTTTTATTCGGGCTTGGTTTTACGAGAATTGCGTGTATTGCCGCTCTTTTTCACGCAATACATCCAGTTTTGTCAGAATCAGTCCTATCTGCCGCTTTCGTTGAAGATTTGTTATGTCTGTTTTTTATACTTGCATCTTTGCTCGCGATACGCCCTTTTTTCACCAATCAAGGTGTCCGATCATATTTGTTTCTTGCGTTAAGTTCGCTGATGATTTTGTTCGCATTGGGATCAAAAGAGATGGCTTTCTTTTACCCGCTGGGTTTTATCGTTCTCTATTATGATCATCCGCAAAAAAATAAAACCATCGCGGCAACCGCTTTTTTTGCTGTGATAACCATACTATTCGGGTACATATCGCTCTTTTTGTTGAGAAATCCGGCATCTGCGGAGAGTGTTACCTTAACCTCATATTCCGAATGGTTTACTGTCATTTATTATATCCCCGATTACATCAGGCAGTATTGTTTTCCTTTGCAACTGAATATTTTGCCGCGTGTTAAAGATATTCCACCGGCAAATATGGGATTAATAGTATTCTACTGGCTAAGCGTCCTTGCTTTGCTTGGCGGAGGGCTATACTTGCGGACCAAAAAGAAAGTCAGCGGGTCTGGGATCCTATGGTTTATTGCCGCATTAATCCCCGTGTCAGGAATAACCCCTCTGAAATTCCCCTACGCCGAACGTTTTATCTATGTTCCGGCAATGGGCCTGCATATTATCTGTGCTTCGCTCATAATGTTTTTATTGGAAAAATACGGCAGGAAATATGTTTCAGTATGCGTACTGACTCTGGTATGCGGAGCGTTAATTGCCCGTTCAGCGATAAGATGCGCGGACTGGAAAAACGACTGGACGCTATGGCATGCCACCGCTAAAACAGCGCCGTACAGCCCCGTCACTCATTATATGCTCGGTATGCTCTATCAGGATAATAGAGATTTGGAAAAAGCCTGCGCCGCCTACAAACGCTCAATCGCACGGAACCCCGAATACCTCAGCCCTTATATCAATCTTGCCGCGGTGTACATGGATATGAAACAATATGATAATGCGCTCTTCACTAATTACCAGATTCTTAAAAAAAATCCGAACATCGCCGTCGCACATATGAACAACGCCATGATATTCGCTGGAAGAAACCAGCCTGATAAGGAATTCTCCTCTTATCAATTGGCGATACAGGCAGACCCGAACTTCATACCCGCTTACCAGCATCTGGCGCAATGGTATCTTTCCAAGGGTGACATTGATAAAGCCGCTGAATACTGGAAAAAAGGCATAGATAGAGATCCCTATTGGACAGAAGGGTATGTCAATCTATACAAGTTCTACACTGATAAAAATCAAGGCGATAATGCCAGACAACTTCTCAGGAGAGGATTACACTTCAACCCTAACAACAAACAGCTCCGCCTGCTTCAGCTAAAATCCCAGCAATAACTTAGAAATCAAGTTGTTCCGATATAAACGATACGATTCTGTCGAGCGATATGCGTTCCTGTTCCATTGAATCACGAAAACGAATCGTAACAGCGTTATCTTCGAGCGTCTCATAGTCAACGGTAACGCAGAACGGCGTCCCGATTTCATCCTGACGGCGATATCGTTTACCGATGCTACCGATTTCATCGTACGAAGTAAGAGCGTGTTTGCGTAAATTTTCTTCGATTTTTTTGGCTACTTCCTGTAACTGAGGCTTTTTGAACAACGGAAATATGGCAACCTGCACTGGCGCGACACAAGGCGCCAAATGTAAAACAACCCGGGTATCATCTTCCGCGAGAAACTGCTCTTCGTACGCATCGGCAAGAACAGTCAATACAATACGGTCAACGCCCGCCGAAGTCTCTATTACCCATGGAATAAAATCCTTTCCTGTAATAGGATCTCGATAATTCATTTTTTTACCGCTGAATTCCTGATGCTGAGACAAATCGAAATCGCTCCGGTTGGCTATACCCTCGAGTTCCTGCCATCCGAACGGAAACTCGTATTCTATGTCCACACATGACTTGGCGTAATGCGCCAGTTCATCCTTTTCATGCGGACGAATTCTTAGCCGTTCCGGTTTAATACCTATTTTATGATACCATTTGATTCGACGCTCAACCCAGTAATTATTCCAATCTTCATCGGTTCCCGGCTCAACAAAAAATTCCAGTTCCATCTGCTCGAATTCGCGTGAGCGGAAAATAAAGTTGCGGGGCGTAATCTCGTTCCTGAAGCTCTTGCCGATCTGCGCTATACCGAAAGGAACTCGCTGGCGGGAACTGTTCAGCACAGTCAGAAACTGAGCAAAAATAGCCTGAGCTGTTTCAGGACGCAAATACGCAACAGATGCGTCATCGGCAACAGCGCCGACATACGTTTTAAACATTAAATTGAAATCACGCGGCTCTGTGAACTCGCCTCCACATTCAGGACAGCAATCGCCCTCAACATGATCTATGCGATACCGCCTTTTGCACTCTTTGCAGTCAACCATCACGTCTTTGAAGTTAGCTACATGGCCGGATGCTTCCCAGATACGTGGATGCATAATGATGCTGGCATCCATTCCAACAACATTATCATGATGCTGGACAACATCTTTCCACCACAGATCCTTCACCTTGCGTTTCAGTTCGCAGCCAACGGGGCCGAAATCCCAGCACCCATTCATTCCGCCATATATTTCACTGCTCTGAAATATAATTCCCCGGCGCTTGCATAAGGAAACCAGTTTTTCCATATCCACTGTGTTTTTCATATTTTAACCTGCCTTGATTTATATATGTTATTGTTTTACATTACTTTGCGGCGATACTTATATCTTTGCAATACATATGCGGAAAGGTATGCACACCTGTATGGTCTACCGTTTCCGTATCGGAAGAAAAACCGATTAAATTATTTTTTAGTATAGAATATATATTACCGGATACAACACAATCTTTAATTCGCCCCACAACACTCCCCTTTTCAACTACATATCCGGTAGATATCGTGCATGAAAAGTCGCCGTTTAACAGGTTGCCTGTATGCAGTCCGAGAAGCTGGTCGACAAGTACGCCTTTGCGAATATCGTCACGCATTACCGCCGACAGCTGATCGCCGGGCTTGACGCTCCAGTTGGTAGGCCATGGCGCAGGTTTAGAGTTGTAATCATACATTTGCTGTGTAAAAGGGTTACACCTCAACGCATTGCCAGTCGGCTCCATGTTCAGCCGCGCCGCACCGTCAAGATCAGTAATATAGGTATTTAACACGCCGCTCGCAACAATATTTTTCGTGCGATACGCCACTCCTTCGTCATCGCAGGGAGCTATAAGCGGGCTGTCAGAACGAAGCGGATCATCAATCAATGTAAAACGTTCGTCAAATGATTGTTTGCCAATTTTGCCAGCGAGCGGTGATATCCCCCTTGCCACAGCATGAGCATCAAGAGCATACCGCATTGTTAAAATCAGTGACGCGACTGCATTCGGGGTAAAAAGCACAGGATACTGGCCTGTCTCAACAGTCATAGGCGTACGGCTCAATACCAGCTGGTCAAGCAATTTCCGCGTCACGGCTCGCAGGTCATCAACATTATGCGCGCGGTTCACATAGGAATACGCGTAGAAAAATGATGTATCTTCTATAATTTGCGTTGCCACCGCGAAGGAAAAAATGGATTTTTTATACCGAATATCAACGCCATTATGATTTTTTATGGAAATCGATCCTGCTGAAGCGGAAATACTGGCATCAACTACCGCGTCGCCAACATGCTCCTGTACCAGCTGTACTTCCCTCAATGCCCGCGCAGTCATATCCTGAACGCTCATTGACCGGAGTGATGAATCGAACGGAGTTTCCTGTGAACAAAATTCATCGGACGAAGCAAACTGCCCGTGATACGCAGAACCGGACTGTGCAGCCTCAGCCGCTTTTTGTATCAGGGCATCCTTTTGAATGCCTGATTCGCTCGACGATACAAAACCGATTTTCCCGTTATCAAGCACACGCATCGCCGTACCGTTTACCTGACTTGCATTAACGGCATGAAGTTTCCCGTTCTTAAAATCTATCTCCCCGCTATCAAAATCAATAGCGTACTGTTCCCATTGCACCTGTGTACTTATGCTCATTCGCCACCTACTACGACATTCTGTATTCTTATATGCGGAGACTCATGGCTGACCGGCAACGGAAACTGATCGTTTTTTCCGCAACCGCCGCCCGAATCGCGCAGTGTCTGGTCATTACCAATCATATCTATATTAGCCAGCGTAGTAAAAACATTGCCGGACAAATTGACATCCCGTACCATTTCAGCGATCTTGCCGTTACGTATCATATATCCTTTTGACGCGGCAAACGAGAACATTTCTCCGTTTGTCTGTCCGCCTTTACTTTTTACCGCGTACACACCAAGATTTATATCCTTAATCATATCCTCGAATGACGAATTTCCCTGTTCAATCACCGTATTCCGCATACGGCAAATCGGCGGGTAACGATATGATATACAGCGTGCACTGCCTGTTGCCTGTTCACCCATTTTTGCCGCTGTCTCGCGCGAATGAAGCCTCCCGCACAACCTCCCGTTCTTTACAAGGTACTGCTTAGTGCCTTCAACTCCTTCGTCATCGTATGGAGTATACCCGCGGGCACCGAGAGTTAATCCCGTATCATAAATATTCAGGTGATCCTGCCCGAATTGGCGTCCAATCTGCATGATCTCCCGCAATTTTTTGTTTTCAGCGGTGGAGTCAGCCTCACTGAGATGACCGAATGCCTCGTGCACAAAAACGCCGCCAAGCACATGGTCACATATTACCGGATATGACCCCGGCTTGACCTTCGGAGCTCTGAGAAGCGACACAACCGTCTCACAGGCTTCTTTTATTTCATCATCAAGGTTCAGAAACACAGCATAATCATTACTACTGCCGAACCCGACCGCATACTGCTGGGTAATATCGTTTTCGCGCCCTATGGCAATTACAGAACCTCCAATATCCAGCGCAGACCGTGATATTGATACTCCATCGGTGGTCAACAAATCACGATGCGTAACCTGGTCGAAATATGTTGACCGGGATGAAACTATCTGCGGACCGAATCCAAGTACCTGCCTGTTGTAGTTTTCCAATTGCCTCAGTTTATCAGTGACGCTTACTTTAGCCGGGTCAGTGAGAATATCGGTCATGATATCCTTTGTGCATGGAGAGACAGGAGCAAGCGGAAGATAGTCGTTTTTACGAGCTGACGATATCAAAACAGCCTGATTATACGCTTCTTCTGCGAATTTTTCCAGTCGTGCCAAATCATTAAAAGAGATAAATCCCCATCCGCCGCGATAATAGACCCGCACATTACCGCCATACTCACTTTTACTGGAAAATGAGGAAAGGTCTTTTCCTTCAAACTGAATGAAATTCCGTTCATTTTTCTCTAGACGGATTTCCATACAATCACACCGGTTACGGTATAAATCCAGTAACCGGTGTGCCGTATCTAAAAAGATTAATCGACTTTTGTCCATCAGATCATGTCGCAAGGGCTGTTATGGCTACAGTGCTGACAATATCGGAAACACTGCACCCTCGTGATAAATCATTTATTGGACGAGCAGTTCCCTGAACGACAGGTCCAATTGCCTCGGCATTAGCAAGGCGCTGTACTGCCTTATACGCAATATTTCCCGCGTTCAGGTCAGGAAAAATAAGTACGTTCGCTTTACCTTCCAGCGGACTGCCGGGAGCCTTTTTAATACCGACACCAGGCACAATAGCGGCATCAAACTGGATTTCGCCATCGATAATGATATCAGGATAATTTTTCTTCACCAGTTCGGTGGCTTCTATAACCTTATCAAGGCTCGGGCTTGTCGCGCTTCCTTTGGTTGAAAATGAAAGCATAGCAACACGCGGTTCGACACCAAGAAGTTTTCTGCAGTTTATTGCGGAACAAACCGCGATTTCAGCAAGTTGCTCCGCAGTAGGCTCAGGTACGACAGCGCAGTCGGCAAAAATCAACGATCCATTGACGCCAAACGACTTATCAGGTACAACCATAAGAAAATAGCTGGATACGGTTTTGATTCCGGGAGCAGTCTTTATAATCTGAATCGCCGGGCGCAGGGTGTCGCCTGTGGTAGCGATAGATCCGGCGACATACCCGTCAGCCAATCCTTCAGCGACCATCATGGCGGCAAAGAAAATGGTGTTTTTCATTGCTTCAGCGGCTTGCGCTTCTGTCACGCCTTTGCTTTTACGAAGCTCATAATATTTCTTCGCAAAACTATCGACATAACGCGGGTCATTAACTGAAATAATTTCAGCGCCGTCAATACAAGCCTTCGCCGCCGCGGCGTCTTTACGAATCACACTTTCCTCACCAATCAGGGCAACACGGCAGATTTTCGATTTGATTAATTCCTCAGTTGCCTTCAAAATGCGTTCATCCTGCGGTTCCGGCAACACAATTTTTTTATTTAACGCGCTTGATTTACTGCGTATTTCATCAATAATACTCATTTTTTATCTCCCAGAATGCTTTTCGTTTCACGTGCTATAACCAGTTCCTCGTTTGTGGGGATACAATAAATTTTCGAGGGTGAATCCGATATGCTGATTTCGGCTTTGCCGCGACTGCCCGCATTTTTAGCTTTATCAATCACCAGCCCCATAAACTCTAACCCTTCACAGGCTTTCTCGCGAATCATAGTAGCGTTTTCACCGATACCACCAGTAAATACAAGGGCATCCACACCACCAAGAGCGCCAGCATAACCAGCTATATATTTTTTCAGCCGGTAACAGAAAATATCTATAGCCAGTTGAGCGCGAGGATGATCCGCGGCCGCTTCGGACAAGTCTTTCATGTCATTGGATACGCCAGATATGCCCGACAACCCGCTGTGCTTATTGAGCAATGTGTTTGCTTCATGCAAGCTCAGATCCTCACGCGAAATAATATATGTGATGATCGACGGGTCTATATCACCGCAACGAGTACCCATGACAAGCCCTTCCAGCGGAGTAAACCCCATAGATGTGTCAAGCACCTTGCCATCTTTAATAGCGGTAATACTGCATCCGTTTCCAAGATGAGCAGTGATAATACGCAGTTTGCTGTATTCTTTTCCCATCATTTCAGCGCACTGGTGAGCGACATAAAAATGGGACGTTCCATGAAAACCATAACGCCTGACTTTATATCGTTTGTAAAGGACATAGGGTAATGGATAAATATATGACGCCTGAGGCATAGTCTGATGAAAAGCGGTATCAAACACAGCAACCTGCAACACTTCAGGAAATATGCGCCTGCATACTTCAATACCTTTCAGGTTGTGAGGGTTATGAAGCGGAGCCAGATCAATCAGGTTTTTAATTTCCTCGACAACCGCATCATCAATAGCAACGGAACCGGAATATGATTCGCCACCGTGCACCACCCTGTGTCCAATAGCCTTAATTTCGGCTTTCTCTTTTATAATTCCCAGTTCGGGACTCATCAAACGTGCCAGCACCTTTTCCAGTGACGACTGGTGATCGAGAATTTCAGCCACTTCCTTAATCTTTTCCTGCCCGGGTATATCAAGGTCAAGTATAGCTGACCGGGTTCCAATTTTGCTGACGCCGCCCTTAACCAGCAACGTTTCCGTATCCATATTCAGGAGCTGAAATTTAATGGATGAGCTCCCACAGTTCATCACCAGAATTTTCATACGTTATAACTCCATTTCTTCATTTGACTTAAAGCGCCGACACCAATGATCTTACCGCTTTCATCATATTTATAAAAACCCTCACCGGTTTTCTTGCCCAGATTATTAGCACGTACCAGCTTCAGCAATAATGGACATGGAGCATTATAACGGTACCCGGCTTCTTTATACATATATTTTGTCCATACCAGAACCATATCAAGCCCGACCTTGTCAGCTATTTCAAAAGGCCCGCGCTTCATATCGAACCCGAGTTTCATCGATGTATCAATATCTTCAATTGAAGCAATGCCTTCCATCACAAGATACATCGCTTCATTAATCATATTAACGAGCATCCGAATGGAAATATAGCCCGGCGCTTCGGCAACTTCAACCGCAGTTTTGCCTAAGCGGTCATTGATAAACATCGTAACTGTTTCATAAGTTTCCTGCGATGTTTTTAAACCGCGTACAACTTCACCAAGTTGAACTCTTACTACCGGCGGGAGGAAAGTTATCCCTGCTACTTTATCAGGGCGTTGTGTCGCTGTTGCTATTTCGGTAACACTTAATATGGCGGAATGCGTGACAAGAATTGTCGCTGGTGACATATGTGCGTCAAGGCGAGCGAAAATGTCTTTGTTCAGATCAAGATCTTCTCTCACGGTTACAATAACCATCTGGCACTTTTTTTCCAGGTCTTCAAGTGAGGTTATACCCTTAATACGAGCCATAGCGGCTTTCTTCTCACTGTCAGTCAACCCCCACTTTTCAATGAGGTGGTCCATTTCCTCGCCGATTTTTCGAATTCCACGGTCGAGCGTTTCTTTGTTTAGTTCTACGAGATTAACATTCAATCCCGCAAGAGCGGCGGCTTCGGCGAGTCCCCTGCCCCGGGTACTCGCCCCGATAATACCAATGTCCAGGATATCCATTGTTTTCTCCTTATTGGATGATCGTCAGTTAAGTATATATACGGAATACGTATTTTCAAAAAACAAAATCGGTTCAGCGGTCTTTTGTGTATGATTTTTATAACCATTGCAGATGCTGAGAGTCATTCATTATAAAGCACTGCCAAAAACCGTGTAAACCTTAATTTTTAAAAATTTCCTCTGCGATTTAAGGTGTGTATTTTATCTATTGATTTTCCACTCAATCACGCATATTGTATTCATGTGAATCACATGAAAGGCACGCCGATGAAAATAACAATAACGACTACATTACTCTTGTGTATCATACTTATCAACAATATATTAACCTTTTCTGACGAAAATAGTCAGGAACCGCACATCAAAGACGTTAAAGGCTCTGTTTCAATACAGGAAAATGACAGTTCAGAATTTTCTCCTGCACTGCCGGATCAAATATTGAAAAGCGAAAATATATTAAAAACCGGAGCTGAATCTTACGTTGATGTCCAGTTTGATATAATGAATGTTTTCAGATTACTGCCCGATTCACACATGCGGGTTGATGCTTTGCCGGACGCGGTGAAAACCGAATCCAACGTAACACGCCTGTATTCATTTTCACTTTTAAAGGGCGACCTTTCCGCCAAACTTGATAAACTGCCGCAAGATACACGATTCGAAATCCAAACACCGGTAGCAATCGCGGGAGCACGGGGTACTGCGTATTCAGTGTCGGTATCGCCGTCCGGCACAACCGTAGCGGGTTACGAAAATGAGGTTCATGTTGTCAGCAAAGACATTGCGAAAAAAAGCGTTATTGTATCGCCTGACAGGCGTGTCTTCTCTCAACGCTGGGACTCGCTGTCAATGCGGGAAACAGGTACGGGTATCCTATCAGAATCTATTCTGGGCAAAATGGTTAAAGAATCAATTGATACTGTCAGCATTCGGGCAACAGGCAACTCTCTCACGATTCCAGACAATGATTCGATACCATTTGACTTTGAACTGGCGAAAAAAAAAGCTCGGGCCGCCGCAGAAGACGAACTTGCCGCAATTGTCAGCGAAACGTACGTTGACGCTGAAACGAAAATCACTGACCTGCTTTTTAAAGACACCACTCTCGCCGGAAAACTCTTTGAACTGATTTCAAATGCAAAAACCGTTGAGACAACCCAAAATGATAAATCTGTCGCGGTTACCATCGAACTGAGCGCCACTGCTATTATATCTTTGATTAATAAAACTATTAATGTATGGACATCAGTCAGGCAGATCTCACGTGCTGAATATATGCAGAAGTTCCCTGCTCTCGCAAGAGTCACAACGGAACGGGCGGCTAAAATCGACGGTTACCGGCGCCTCGCTGAACGCATATACGGTACTGTGCTTAGTTCAGAAACAACATTAAAAGACCTTACCGTACAGTATGATACGATCATTAATACGGTGCAGGGGATGGTTCAGGGGGCACGGCCTGTACAAACCACTTATTTTTCCGATGGGACTATAACGGTCACCATGGAAATTGACGGAACGCTGATCAGAGACCGTGTCGGCCCTGCATCCGGCGCTGATCTTGGAGAAACATATCTCTCTTCACCCGAATCAATACGATACAGAGATTACAAGCTGTACAAATCATTGCAGGATAGTGCGGAATGACAACAAAACTGAATGAGCACGCGCTATTGATATTGTACACAGGCACAGGCAAAGGAAAATCCACAGCGGCTCTGGGCCTTGCTGCCCGCGTATGCGGGCATGGGCAAAAAACCTGCATATGCCAGTTCATTAAAGCGGAACCAACAGGTGAATACCACTTTTTTTCGCAGTGCGGTCAAGCTGAAATCCATCTTCTGGGCAAAGGATTTGTGTTTCAAACAACTCCTCCTGAAGAGAGAAAAAAGCATTGCGATGCCGCTCTGCACGGCGTAGAATTAGTACGAAAGAAATTAATAAGCGGATCGTTCGCGCTGGTCATCGCGGATGAGGTTCTTGACGCACACTCACTCGGTTTAATCAGTCTCCAAAACCTGTTTGATCTGATTGAGTCTATACCATCGGGTACAACATTGATAATGACCGGAAGGACAGCTCCGCCGGAAGTGATGGAACTGGCTCATACAGTCACTGAAATGAAAGAGGTGAAACACCATTTCCGTCAAGGAATTAAATCACTGAAAGGAATCGAGTTTTGACGATGTCGCTTCAATTTCGCAAAGAGGCTGAGTTCTGGGATAGTATGGAGAACAACAATGTACGGTGCAGGTTATGCCCGCACTCATGCCTTATTGTGCCTGACAAAACCGGACTATGCGGAATACGCTGCAACTACGATGGGAAACTCTTCGCCATCGGGTATGGTGAAATTGTCAGCTATGCTGTTGACCCGATAGAGAAAAAACCGCTGTATCATTTTTATCCGGGATCACAGATATTGTCCGTCGGGGTTAATGGATGCAATTTCCGATGCCAGTTCTGCCAGAACTGGCAGGTTTCTCAATGCAAACAAAAGACACAGTATTTAAGCCCTGAAGGGCTTATAGATCTTGCCCTGCGACAGGATTCCATTGGAATTGCTTTTACCTATACGGAACCATTGATATGGTATGAATATATCATGGACTGCGCACCGCTGGCGCACAAGAACAATTTGAAAATTGTGCTCGTTTCAAATGGATTTATCAGCACGGAAGCGGCGGAAAAACTGTTTCCGAATGTGGATGCCGTCAATATAGACCTGAAATCCATGGATCCGGAATTTTACCGTAAAATATGCGGAGGCACACTTGAACCGGTGCTGGACTGTATCAGAATCGCTAATAAATATACGCATGTGGAAATTACCAATTTGCTGATACCGACACAGAACGATTCGGACACCCGGATTCGGGAACTGGTTGGTTTTATAGAATCTGTCAGTCCCGAAATCCCTGTACATTTTTCTGCGTATTACCCGCAGTATAAAATGTCGATACCGGCAACTGACGGTTCCGTGCTTATAAAGGCGTACACTATCGCAAAAGAATCTTTAAAATATGTTTATCTCGGTAATATCATGACAGAAACCGGCAAAAATACCTGTTGCCCTAACTGCAGCACTACCCTGATAATAAGAACGGGGTACAGAATTTCTGCGTGCGGGCTGAACGGGAAAGCCTGCGCAAAATGTAATGAACCGATCAATATAATACTATAATCAAAATAAATTCAGAGATATTAGCATCTTTAAGGAGCCCTGATGTCATCGTTTGTCCACTTACACAATCATTCGCAGTACAGCATTCTCGATGGTGCAAGCCGTATTCCGGGAATGATAAAAAAAGCCAAGGAGTTCAATATGCCGGCAGTAGCGCTGACTGACCATGGCAATATGTATGGCGTTGCCGACTTTTTCCTTGAAGCAAAAAAACAGGAAATAAAACCCATCATCGGCATGGAAGCATACATCGCTCCAAAGAGCAGGTTCGATAAAACCACATCCGGCATGCGTAACTCGTATTATCATGTCCTCCTTCTGGCAAAGGATCAGGAAGGGTACCGTAACCTGATGGAACTCACATCGCGCGGATATTCTGAAGGATTTTACTATAAACCACGGATTGACAAAGAATTGCTCAAATCGCACTCAAAAGGGCTGATCTGTACCAGCGCATGCCTTAAAGGTGAAATCCCGCAGGCTATTCTTAAAGGACAGATTGATAAAGCCCGGGCAATAACCGAAGAATACGTTTCATTTTTTGACAAAGGAGATTTTTATATCGAAATCATGGATCACGGTATACCGGAACAACATACCGTTAATGAACATATTCTCGGCATAAGCAAAGCGATGAACCTGCCTGTGATCGCCACAAATGATAACCATTACCTTAATGAAGATGACGCCTATGTTCACGATGTGCTCCTCTGCGTCCAGACTGGAAACGTACTGAATGACACAAACCGGATGCGGTTTCATACCCGTGAATTTTATTTCAAATCACCGGAGGAAATGGCGAAAATCTTTTCGGGAATACCTGAAGCGTTAAAAAATACTTTGGAAGTGGCAGAAAAATGTAATGTAAAACTCGATTTTGAGTCGCGCCATCTGCCTCGTTATCATGTCCCAGAAGGATTTACAAACGAATCATACCTTGTAGACCTATGTAAGGAAGGCATAAAAAAACGGTATCCTGATTTAAACGATTCCATTACCCAGCGCCTCGATTATGAACTCTCGGTAATTAAGCAGATGGGGTTCATCGACTATTTTCTTATTGTCTGGGATTTCATTAACTACGCTAAACGAAACGGTATTCCCGTAGGACCCGGGCGCGGTTCAGCCGCAGGCAGTATTGTGGCGTATTCTTTGGGTATTACTGATATTGACCCGCTCAGGTATGACTTGATATTCGAGCGGTTTCTGAATCCCGAACGTGTCTCCATGCCTGATATCGATATCGACTTCTGTTACGAACGACGCGGCGAGGTCATTAATTATGTGACCCAAAAATATGGACAGCAATGCGTTGCTCAGATCGTAACCTTCGGAACTCTGGGCGCAAAAGCCGTTGTGCGTGATGTGGGCAGGGTTATGGGAATGGAATACAATTCCGTGGATAAAATAGCGAAACTGATCCCGGCTGAACTAAAAATGACGCTTGAAAAAGCAATTGCTTCGAACCCTGAACTGAAAGCACTCTACGAAAACGACAATCAGGTAAAAAATCTGATCGATACCTCAATCAAGCTGGAAGGCAACGTTCGCAACACATCAACACACGCCGCCGGCATTGTCATCAGTGAACAGCCGTTGACCAACTACATACCCCTCTGTAAAGGGACAAATGGTGAAATTTCAACCCAGTTCAACATGAAACTTGTTGAAAAACTGGGGCTTCTGAAGATGGACTTTCTCGGTTTAAAAACACTGACTGTGTTACATGATACGGTTCAAAATATTAAACGAGCCCGGAATATAGATATAGACATCAATACCATTTCCCTTGAAGATCAAAACACGTTCAAAATCCTCGGAGAAGGCAAAGCTATCGGCGTATTCCAGCTGGAAAGCAGTGGAATGCGGGAAATTCTGGTGAAGCTTCAGCCCACCTGTTTTGAGGATATTATCGCGCTCGTCGCTCTCTATCGACCGGGCCCGCTGGGCAGTGGAATGGTGGATGATTTTATCAACCGCAAACACGGCAGAACACCTATAACCTATGAATTGCCGCAACTCGAACCGATACTTAAAGATACCTACGGTATTATTCTTTATCAGGAACAGGTGCAGAAAATCGCCGCTGTACTCGCCGGTTTTTCGCTTGGCGACGCTGACCTGCTTCGCCGTGCTATGGGTAAAAAGATCAAAGAGGAAATGGACAAACAGTGTGAACGTTTCGTACAGGGCGCGGTAGAGAACAAAATCGATAAAAAACTGGCTGAACGAATTTTTGATTTAATGGCAAAATTCGCGGAATACGGATTTAATAAATCACATAGCGCCGCATACGCCCTGATCTCGTATCAGACAGCATTCATGAAAGCGAACTATCCTGAAGAATTTATGGCGGCCCTGCTGTCCAGCGAAATGACAAACCCGGATAAGATAACGCTTTACATCGAAGAATCAAATAAAATGGGAATAAAAATACTCCCGCCCGATGTAAATCAGAGCTACGCAACTTTCACAGTGGCAGATAAAAACATTCGGTTCGGGCTCAACGCTGTTAAAAATGTAGGCAGTGCCGCTGTCGAAGCGATTATAGATGCCCGCAACAAGAAAGAAGCATTCACGTCATTGCACGATTTCGCTCTAAAAGTCGATTTGCGCCAAGTCAATAGAAAGGTCATGGAAAGCCTGATCAAGTGCGGTGCGTTTGATTCTTTTGGTTTCAAAAGGTCACAGCTTTTTGCGTCCATTGATAAAGCTATTGAACGAGCCAGTTCGGAACAGCAGGATCAGCTTGTCGGGCAATTTTCCCTCTTTGATGCAGGAGACGAAGCCGACAGCATTTTTGTGCAGGAAGAAGAGATGCCGGATATCCCTGAATGGGACTCGGTAGTCATGCTCCAGTACGAGAAAGAGTATCTCGGATTCTTTGTCACCGGGCATCCTCTGGATCAGTACAAATCAGTTTTCGACAGGTTCGTTCTCACGCCGCTCAGTTCGTTAAAAGAGATAAAAAAGCCCCAGCCTGTTACCGTTGCGGGCATTTTAACAAATGTAAAAGTTACACTGACAAAACGCGGTAACGAAAAAATGGCTATTACAAAATTGGAAGACTACACGGACAGCATGGATGTTCTTGTGTATCCCAAAACGTATCTTGATTGCGCCGAGCATATTTTCGCGGATAGTGTCGTTCTGGTTTCAGGCCAGTTCGACCCGAACGAGGAAAATCCGAAAATTGTTGCCGAAACCGTCACTGCATTAAAAGATGTATACGCAAAAAAAATGTCGGCGCTGAAAATCGAACTGAACAGGGATATTCTGGCTGATGAGAGTCTCCAGCAGTTGTTGAAAGTGATCTCCAACCATCCGGGTAACTGCCCGCTCTATTTTACGCTGAATTACGATGACGAGTACTGCTGTAACATTCAGGCTGGGAAAAAGTATTCAGTAATGCCGGGTGAATACCTGTTTAATGAGCTATCCGGTTTTGTCGATCAGTCAGGTATCCGTATTAAATTATGATCTAAAAGCGGATTACGGCAGTCGCCTGTACAAGTAAATACCGCCAAACTTGTTTTCAAGTTTATAGTACGCCTTGAGATAGTCCCGAAGCAGATAAAACCGTTCTGCCGGATACGGAAGGTACTTAAAATAATCCGTTCGTGATACATCAACAATGTATTCCGGTTTATTTTTATTCAGGTCGGACATCAGTTTGTCCCATGCGCCGGGAATGGTGCGGTCAAGCCGTTCGATGTTGGCATAATAAAACTTATCACCGGTCATCTGCCCGATAAGAAAATTACAGAATACAAAACGGCTCGCCGTACGGCGATCGCTCAAGGTATATATCTCAGGGCAAAAACCCCAGACAAATATTTTGTCATCAGGGGACGTGTTTTTCCTGATATACTCCGCTGTGTAACGAAATACCCTGCCGGCAGTATTTTGGGGATCCATAACGACAAGATACTGCCTTTGGCTTAACGGCCATGAATAATTGTTTCTTAGCGCATAGATCACACCTGTGACATATATGGAAACAGCCACACTCCACACGGTGAACCGCACTATAAACGACTTTTTGCCTGTCAACCATGACTCAGTTCGCCAGTTCATGAAACAACAGACAACAGCGTCAGCGGCGAGAAGCGCAACAGCAGGAATCAGGAAAAAGAAATAATGTCCTTCAAACCGCAAGCCTAAGCTCAATCCAAGAAAACCAGCCAGAAAAAAGAAGAAATAAAAGATCTCCCGTGCATCAGGCATCTTTTTCTTACAAAACGTAACGGCAATTATGACAACGCTGATTATCCAGCGTACCAAAGCTATAATATAAAATGTCATTGTACTGTGGATAAAATGCGGAATGTTCTGCATTGCCGCCCGGATTCCATAGCGCAGGTCATTACCTTCCATATAAAGCACATTATGCCAGTACCCCACCATAAAAAGATCGTATAAAGCGTGTTGAAGCATGAAATAAACAATCACTATTAAAACAGGAATAATAATGCCTGCAATCAGTGCCGCATATCTGAAAAGAAGAGCTTTGAGCGCCTGTTTAGTGTTGTTACCCAAAGAATCCAGCGCAACCAGCGCCGCCGCCGGCAACACCAGAAGCCCTCCCGGCTGTTTAAATAACGCCGAGACCGAGAACAATATCCCTGAAAAAAAAATTCCCAAGGATTTAAACCTGATATATATCCACAGCCCCCATACTGCAATACATACACTGAAAATTTCCGTATTCGCCGCGTGAAAATGAGACGGGGACCCGGCGCTCGTCATCAACCCGTACAGAAACCCTGCGATCAAACCGGTTACTGTCCCCCGAAGCCGTTTTCCGATAAGGAATATACCGATGATTGTCCCGCATATCGCCGCAAGCGCTGTCCAGTGCACGGCGATAAGGTTATTTCGCCCGAAAAGAGCAAACACCATAGCGTACAAATAATAGATGCCAGGCGGTTTCTGTTCCCACGCGTCACGATACGGTATACCCCCATCAAGAATAACATTGGCGATTTCAGCGTATAGCGCTTCATCAACCAGAAGAATTGGAACATTAATGTAAACAGACCTCAGGATTACCGTAAAAGCCAGTATCCCGGCTATCGCAAGAAAAACGCTTATTCGCTGAATACTTTTATACCTGTTCATATACAATTCACCCGGTTCATGAAGGATGTGTTAATCTATTTTTAAGCTAGTATACTTCCAGCGCAAATACAAATAAAAAATTTCACGCAACAAACAATTTGATTTTAAGCGGGCTTTCTACTATTATAGGATAGTTTATGGCTATTCATGTATACGAATAACATTTGAATTGATGGAGGATCACTGTTTGAACGATATCCCGAATAAAGAATTCAAAGGACAGGAAAAACGTAAATATACTCGTATCCCCTTTAATTACGTGGTAACCTGCAGGGATTTCTCCGGCAATGTGGAATCTGTTTCTCATTTCGCGTTTATGCATAGTAAAAATATCAGTGCCGGCGGATTATTGCTGGAATCAAAATATTATTATCCACCGTCATCATTGCTTGAAATTAAACTTTCAGTACCATCCATGCTGCACTCCATTAAAGTGGTCGGAGAAGTTATACGCAGTGAAGAAATCAAGGAAAATCACGTTTACACTTTAGGGATATCGTTTGTCCGAATCGATAATAAAGACAGAAACGCGTTGATCGCGTTTATTGAGGATCATATTTCCGCTGAAGAAAAATAGGAGGTATTATGGCTGAAATAACAACTACAAACCATACCGCCGACAACAATACCGCTGTTCACAACAGCACGACAGACAAAATCATCATGCTGGTATGTGCCGCTCTGTCAGGAGCCGCCCTGTGCGCAGTAGCATGCGGGATACTGCATTATGCATGGTATGTCGGTTTGCTGTATTTCATCGGCATGTTTGTTTGGGTTATCTTGTTTTTTAACGCTTTTAACTTCACACTAGCAGGAAATAACTCAGATACCGCTAATGAATAATGTCGATTATAAGAAATATTTTGAATTACTGCTGTCTGCGAGTAAACTGATCAATGCATCGTTCTCGCTGAACCAGGCATTGGAAGACATCATAAAAGCCGCCACACTTTCGCTCAGCGCCGAGGCGGCGTCTTTGTTATTTGTCAACCAGCGCACTCAGACTCTCTTTTTTAAAGCGGCTTCAGGCAATGTGGCAGACGCCTTAAAAGATCAGTCCATCAATTTAGGTGAAGGTATTGTCGGGTGGGTTGCTAAGGAACGAAAAAGCCTTATTGTACATGACGCCAAAAGCGACCCCCGCCATAAGTCAGATATAGACAAGGATACCGGGTTCTCAACACGGTCGATCATAGCCTCCCCTGTTGAATATCAGGGCGAAGTACTCGGGACTCTCGAAGTGCTGAACCCGATAGATAAACCGTATTTCGATGAAAACGACCTCATACTGCTGGAAGCGCTCGCTTCGCAGGTAGCTATTGTCATACGGCACTGCACCAGCTACGCAAAACTTAACCAGCAGAATATCGAATTAAAAAAGGTTATTAACCTTGAGCATAAGATTATCGGAAACAGCACCGTTATACAAAATGTCCTCCAGCGGATCGCCAAAATCGCGCCGTTTGACGTAACTGTTCTGATTAACGGAGAAAGCGGAACCGGTAAAGAGCTGGTCGCTCGAGCATTGCATGATAATAGCCCTCGAAGCAAAAAACCATTCATCGCTATAAATTGTACCGCCCTGCCGGAAAACCTGATCGAATCAGAACTCTTCGGGCACGAAAAAGGAGCTTTTACCGGAGCAATCGCATCGCGGAAAGGAAAATTTGAAACTGCCTCAGGCGGAACATTATTCCTCGATGAAATCGGCGATATGGGCATGTCCATGCAGGCAAAAATATTACGTGTGCTTGAAACCAATATATATGAACGCGTCGGCAGTGACCAGCCCATGCAGGCGAATGTACGTATTATAGCGGCAACCAACAAAAACCTGAAACAACTTGTTGACGAACAAAAATTCCGCGAAGACCTGTATTACCGGCTCAACGAAATGCAGATAGAACTTCCGCCGCTGAAAGAGCGCAAAAGCGATATCATGTTGCTGGTCAATCATTTTCTGAATATATTCTCTGCGTCGTTTCACAAAGAAGTCACTGGAATCAGCAAAGAAGTAAAAGACATTCTTATGAACTATGACTGGCCGGGCAATATTCGTGAACTGAAAAATGTTATTAAAGCCGCCGTAGTTCTCTGTGACACGGATACTCTGGAAGAATGCGACTTACCTGAAGAAATCCGTACCGTCAATGTCGAGGTATTTTCATTAACTGGTGAAACCGGCTCTCTTGATCTGCTGGAAAAAAAATATATCGCTAAAATACTGAAAGAAAATAACTGGAAAAAAAGTAAAACGGCTAAAATTTTAAACATTTCTCGGCCGACGCTTGACGCAAAGATAAAGCAGTACGGGATACTCATTCAGAAGTAACGCGTTGGAGACGTGATGAGAAAGCCTAACGTATTTTTATTATATATATGCCTGTCTACCACTATCTGTGCATTACCCTTACACACCGGGGTTGCTCAGGATGCACAGAGATCTCTGATTAAAGGTTCCGTTGATTACATTAAAACCGTTCTTGACAGCCAGATTCTTTTTAAACATGGCGAATTCGAGAAAGCGGAATCGCTTCTTACCTCTATCGTAGCGGCTAACCCGAATCATCTTGAATCATGGAATATGCTCGGCCTTATTTACTTAAAGCGGCTAAACTATGCTCTTGCCGAAAACGCTTTCTTGCGGGTAATTGATATAGATCCCGGTTTTTTGCCCGCTTATCAAGGGCTTGCATCCGCTGAGGAAGCTCTTGGAAAATTCGATAACGCGCTTAAAAATTATCTTTTTTTTACGAATAATTTTAAAGGGGAAAAAAATGATTTCGTCATGTTTCGCATAGCCGAATTATATACCCGTTTCGGCAAGTACTATGACGCTGTCCCCTATTATAAAGAGCTTGCTCTGAATACAGCATCCCCGTTTTACCCGCAAGCCTCGTTTTATTTGAAAAATATCAATGAGAATATGGCACAGTACCAGAATCGCAGAAAGGTTATCAATAGTGTACGCCATATTGTCCCGCAACAGAATAACTGCATGCCCTCCGCCATGGCGTCAGCTTTGATATTCTGGGGTGAGCCGGTTACAGTCAATGAACTGATGCCCTACTTAATGGACACACAAAACGGCGGATTCATTATTGATATGATTGATTACGCGCGTGAACTGGGGTACCGCGCTATTTTATATAAGGGCACAATAAACGATATCATCCACTGGCTCGATCTTGAAATCCCGGTCATTGTGACGCAGGTAATCACAAGTGTTGACGGAACGCCGATAACGCATTTACGGACAATTTGCGGATATGATCTTGTGAAAGAATCACTTTACAGCAGTGATTCATATCAAATACCATTCTACACTTTTTTTCCCGCGTGGAATAAAGCCAATAACGCGATGTCAGTTATCCTTCCGTCACACAAAAGCGGGCTGATTTCAGAAAATATCCTGAAAGATCTTGAATACGTAGCACGGGCAGACCGCTTTTATGCGCAGGAAAATTATGAAAAAGCATACCAGTATTACGTCGAAGCAGAAATTGAGAATGATATGAACATCGACGCTCAACTCGGACAGGCAAAAAGCCTTCTCAAACTCAATCGCACCGATGAAGCTGTAGTAATGCTTAGTTCGATTGTCGAGAATAATCCCTCACAACAGGAAGCTTTCTTTCTGCTTGGTGTCGTTCATTTTAATCGCCAAAACAGAGCCAAAGCGTTTGAATACCTCAAAAAGTGTGTTGAAGTAGACAGCAAATTAATTCCTGAAGCGCATAATTTTCTCGGATACCTCTACATTGAAAAAGGCGAATATACTGAAGGCATAGAGGAATTCCATAGGTCGTTATCCTTAAAACCCGATTTCCTATACCCTCATTATAACCTTGCACGCACATATGCGAGGTTAGGTAATGTCAACCAAAGCATCACTCACCTGAAAATATGTTTGGATGAAGGCGTTATAACCATGCCCGAAGTTCTGGAAGATTCATTTTTCGACACCATCAAAAATACCCCTGCATTTAAAAATCTGGAACCAAAAGAAGAAAAATAATAGTTTATTGAACATTGAGCAAACTGTGACCATTGTATAGCTTATAAGGGATTTTATTTGTGAAAGACAGATTAATGCAAAACCAATACCTGCTTCTTCTAATCCTGATCACATGGACATCCACCCTGTTTTTTATAAACCTTGGAGAAAAAGCCTTATGGAGCGCACAGGAAGCACGCAATGCGCTTGCCGCCACAACAATGCTGAAAGGTCCGGTTGACGAATGGATTATACCTACCATTGCTTTTGAGAAAAGCACCCAGAAACCGGTTTTCTTCTACTGGCTGGTTGCTGTATCCTGCTGGATAGGACAAACCATTTCCGCTCTATGGGTCAGAGTCCCATCAGCGCTTTCAGGGCTTCTGTCGGTATTATATGTTTTTCTTTTTATTTCCAGGCTAAAAGATGCAAAAACCGGATTTATCACCGCCCTGATCCTGTCCACATCGGTTAAATTTCTTGCCATGAGCAGGACTTCACGCATCGATATTTTTCTCAGCCTGTGCATGACCATCACACTATGCGAATTATTCCTGTTTTTTCTTAACAAACGGCGTTTTCATCTCCTTGCCGCCACATTTTTTACCGGCATAGCCGTGCTCTGCAAAGGCCCCGTTGGCTTGATTTTGCCCGGCGTGATCATTGTCGCTTTTTTATGGACTCAAAATGACCTTCGCTCCATACGACTGTTATTTCATCCAATGGCAATCGCCGTTTTTCTGCTGACAGTCCTGCCCTATTACATCTTCGCAACTATAGTTACAGATGGTTCTTTTCTGTACGATTTTATCATACGCCACAACATCGAACGGTTTACCGGTATTGAGGGCACATTTGGAAAGCGAAAGCCAGTGTGGTTCTATATACCGCATTTACTGGCTGGATTAATTCCATGGACATTGTTCCTCCCGCTTTTCGGTTGGTATTACAGATTTGAAAAACGTATAAAAGCTCTGTTTTCAGTAAGGCATTCAGCAAGCCCGCAGGATAATTCATTCGCCTTTTTTCTGTTCATATGGTTTGCCTGTGTTTTTGCCTTCTTTTCCCTTGCTTCATTTAAACGAAGCGATTACATTCTTCCAGCCTATACACCTGCGGTCATGCTTATAGGCGTCATGCTCGGTGATTTTTCCTTTTTAAAAAAGCACCGGCGATGGCTCAAAACAATTATAGTTGCAGTCAGTATTATTTTGGTTTTACAATTGCCGCTTTTTTTCGTTATTGGCTTCAAGCAATTTCCCGATTACCTTTTTTCTATCAACTTGGTCGACACATATTTCAATTCCAACGATAAAGCTACTCTTACAGCTATAAGTGACTTTATTCGCGGGCATATAATTGTCCTTCCGGTTATCTCGGTTATCTCGATATGTATCCTTATAGCCGGGCTGATCGTCAGCGGCAAAAAAATCCGGCTTAGCCTCATAAGTTTTGCGGCAGTGGCGGGCATGTCGTATATATTCTATTTTTCAAAACTGGAACCAGTGGTTGACGAATACAGGACACTCGAACCATTCGCGAATAATGTGAACAGCCTGGTAAACCCTCATGCTCTGGTTATGTACCATTTCTGGAATCACCAGCTTTATTTTTATCTTAATCGAGAAGTAGAAGTGATTTATTTCCCTCATGAAATGGAGGAATACTGCAACACGCACGATCAGTCCTTTATTATTGCGGAACAAAAATGGTATGATTACTTATCTGATGAAATGAAAGCGCGCATAGAAATTTTACACACAACGCCTGAACTCCATAGCAAACATTTGCTGTTACTGCACACTAAAAGGACACCTCAACACTGAACCGAATGGGAGAACATTGATGGATACGAATAGCCAAACACTTTACAAGACACTTATAGACCAAGAGATAAAATGTTTTACCCCTTCAATAACCAAACTTAATTTCGCTAATACTCGGAGGCATGTAGTCATTAACTCAATCATTTTTTCGATCTCGATCGTCTCATTCTCGCTCGCGATTTTTCTTCGTGGGTTCCTGCAGGCCGCCGCTCTGGAAATAGGCCTGCTTCTTCTCTCAATAAAACTGATGTATTTTATGTATAATACATTAAAATTCAACCATTACCTCTTCTGGGTGTTCCAATCTTTCGACATGAAATTAATTGATATGAAGAAGGATTTACTGGCTTTAGATGATCAACTTCACCCGAGAAAAGCACGAATCAACACTGACACCATAAAAAATTAATTTTTTCTTCAATTATTTCTAAAGCGGTAAATTTTATAGCCGATATTAGCTATACGGGGAAAACCATGTATCGGGAGTTAAGATGAATCCGATAAAAAAAGTTTCATTAGATCAATACCAGCAAGGCGTTTTACAGTCACCGCTACGCCAACGCAACGGGTCTGCCAACTCTTTCGGAGATAAAGCCGTTTCCACTCGGTCTAACAGGAATAACAGCACGAATCGCAAGACATCTCACACCAATCAGGTTGTCGCGGAAATGAAAATCGCTTTGAAAAAGGAAGGTATGGGCAACTATATCGACCTTATGGCGTAATCACCTGAAGATCTTTTTACAGTATCCGAAGATGATCGTTCACATTATTCCTGCGTTCAAAAGAATACACCGTATTGCATAATAACATGGCAATCGTCATAGGGCCTACGCCGCCCGGTACAGGCGTTATGGCTGAAGCGACTTCGCGTACTTCGTCAAAATCAACGTCTCCAACCAGCTTGTATCCGCGTTGCGACGAAGGATCATCAACGCGATTTATGCCGACGTCGATAACTACAGCGCCCGGTTTAACCATATTTTTTTTCACAAATTCCGGGCTTCCGATCGCCGCTATCAGTATATCCGCCTGACGGGTAATCTCAGGCAGGTTAGCGGTACGTGAATGACACATTGTTACCGTTGCATTAGCATACGCGCGTTTCTGGCATAATATGGCAAATATTGGTTTACCGACTATATTACTTCGTCCGACGATTACCACATGCTTTCCTTCCGGTGAGTGTCCGCTGGCTTTCAGCATATACCAGACACCATACGGAGTACACGGAAGAAAAGTTGGTTCTCCAATCAGCATATTACCAACATTAACAGGATGAAAACCATCTACATCCTTCTCAGGAGCAATTGCATTGAGTATTTCAGGCTCATTACATTGCACAGGCAGCGGCAACTGGACAAGAATACCGTCTATATCCGTCCGCTGATTAAGTTCCTGAACATGCCGCATCACTTCTGCGTGCGACGCATCCGCATTAAGACGGATTTCTTCAGAAAAAACACCAAGTTCAGCGCACTTTTTTGTCTTCATACGGACATAGACCTGTGAAGCAGGATTATCTCCAACCAGCACGACTGCAAGTCCGGGTGGACGCCCAAATTTCTGAGTCAGGTTTTCAATGCGCCCTGCCAAAAGACTATATATCTGATCGGAAATTTCTTTCCCTGAAATTATTTCTGCGGACATTGTATTTCCTCTGTTAATGGCGATGTTCTCTGGTGGATGACTTTTACCGGACAAACCTCTATGCATTTCAGGCAGTTATTACATTTCAAATGATCTATGACCGCAAGCCCTTCTTCCATATGAATTGCTTCCACAGGGCAAACCTTAACACATTTCGTGCATCCGATACACCCCCGTTTACAGGCATCCATGACATCTTTACCGCGATCTTTGGAATTACATTCGATAAAGACTGATGAGTATGCAGGCACCATACGTATAATATTCTTCGGACACGCTTTCACGCATGCCATGCAAGCAGTGCAGTTTTCAGGGATAACGACAGGCAATCCTTCCTCATCAATACGAATAGCGTCAAAATTGCAGGCATTATAACAACTGTACAATCTCATACATCCGTAATTACATTGCAGAGGGCCTCCCCCAACAATTACAGCCGCGTTACAATCAGGTATACCCTGATATTCAGCAAGTTGTTTTGCCTCATTACCGCCACAGCAGAAAATAAACGCTACTTCCTTATGTTTGGAAGCATCTACTGCAACGCCCATGATTGCGGCAACGCTCTTCGCTACCTCTTCACCACCCGGCGCACACAGGTTGACTTTCTCACCGCCTTTCGCGACCGCTTCAGCGTATTTTTTACAGCCTGGGTAGCCGCACGCACCGCAATTCAGGTCAGGCAATACCTTATACACCTCTTCAACACGAGGATCGGACGGAACATGAAATATATGTGACGAAACCGCAAGCGCAATGCCAAACAAAACACCAAGCACCCCCAGCACAAGAACCGAATAGAGAATAATGGAGACATCCATTTTTGTATTACCCTTTCAACTATCTGTTTATATCATCCCGGAAAAACCGAGAAACGCGATGGCAAGCAGGCTCGCCGCAATAAAAGCGATGGGGACACCTTTAAGAGGTTGCGGGACATCCGCAATATCAAGACGCTCACGAATACCTGCCATAAGAACCATGGCGATGGTAAAACCGACACCCGCTCCGAATCCCTGCACAACACATTTTATGAAACTGAGGTTCTGACCGAACAGGGTATCTTTATTTAACATTGCCACACCAAGTACTGCACAGTTGGTCGTAATCAGCGGCAAATAAATACCCAACGCTTCATATAATGCCGGGGCGGTTTTCTGAATAATCATTTCCACCAACTGCACAAGCGCGGCTATAGTAAGAATAAACGCTATAATATGCAAATACTCAATATGAAACGGTACAAGAAGATAATGATATATAAACCATGTCACTATAGCTGTCAGCGTCATTACAAAAATGACTGCCATGCCCATGCCAAGCGCAGAATCGGTGTTCTTGGATACACCAATATACGGACATAACCCAAGGAACCGGAATAAAATAAAATTATTTACCAGCACGGTTGCCAGAAATATCTTGAATATCGCCCCTATCTCAAACATTTTCTGTATCCTTTACGCTTTTCGAGATCCGATAAATTTGAACAATCCCATTAACAGCCCTATCGTCAAAAAGGCTCCGGGCGCTAAAACAAATATCAGAGCCGGTTTGTATCCTTCGCCAAATACGCTCAGCCCAAACAACTGCCCGGCGCCAATCAATTCACGCACAGAGGCAAGAAGCATCAGCGCACAGGTAAACCCAAGCCCCATGCCGAGCGCATCACATATGGAAAGAAGGACACTGTTTTTGCTCGCAAAGACTTCCGCGCGGCCGAGTATTATGCAGTTCACTACGATTAACGGAATAAATACGCCCAGCTCCTTTGATAATGCAGGAAAATAACCTTTCATGACAAAATCGACTACTGTCACAAAAGACGCTATAACAACAATATAAAGCGGGATGCGTATTTTATGTACCTGCTCAGTGGTATTGGTACGGCGAACGAGTAAACTAATTAATGATATGGTAATATTTGATGCTAACAAGACGGCTGTTGTTGATAATCCCATACCCAGCGCGTTTTTCAATGAACTGGATGTAGCCAAAGACGGACATAACCCGAGAGTCAGCACAAAAGTAGGGTTTTCGTGTATAAATCCTTTTTTGAATTCTTTCCATACTTTCATATTTTTACTTCACCGTTTTTAAAAATTGATCTGATACCGATTTAACCGCCTGCACCACAGCATCGGATGTTATAGTTGCCCCGGTAATAGCCGCAATTGCGTTCGGCCCCGCTTCTGTTTTCGTTACGTAAATCGTTCTATAATCTTTACCGCGAAACAATGCAGGAAACCACGGTTCTTTCTGCGATTCATCTATTTTCTTTGCGCTGAATACGTTTTTAATAAACCCTACAAGAGTCTGACCAGCCGGCAGTTCTGTTATACGAGCGCCAAGCCCGGGTGTTTCCGCTTGTTCCAGAATACGGAGCCCTGTGATTGTTCCTTTCGTGTCCAAACCAACCATAAATTTTATAGTCGACTGGTAGCCTTGAGCTTCACCATATAAAGCATAACCAATAACCGTATCGCCTGATTTAGCTTCATAGTAGTCAATGCCGTCCTTATGAAGCTGATCTGAAAATGACTGAGCCCCGGGAAGAACCACTGGCAACGCATCCATTATGTCACGCTGTTTTTGCAGTTCAACACGATCACGAGTAACAGAGTAGGTAACCGACAATGCCAGCGCGGCAATACCACAGACCATTCCAAGCATGAATCCAAGCTGAATATAAAAGAAAACCTTTTTCATCACACAGCCGCTTTCGTTTTCGTGTCGCCAAATTTCCTGCCGGTTACATACCTGTCTATGACCGGTGTAAGAGCATTCATCAATAGAATGGAATATGATACGCCTTCAGGAAAACCGCCGAATTTTCGAATAAGAAATGTAATAAAGCCGCAACCGAATCCAAATATCAACTGCCCCTTTCTGGTCAAAGGCGTCGTAACCATGTCGGTAGCCATGAACCATGCACCCAGAAAAACGCCGCCTGCGCATAGATAAAATACAGGATCACCCTGAAACAATCCCTCGCCCGCAAATATCCAGCCGAATAGAGCGAGAGCCACAAAATAAGCCACAGGTGTATGCCATGTTATAACTTTTTTATATAATAGAAACAATCCGCCGATAGTCAGCAGTAACGCTGAGGTCTCACCGATACACCCGCCTA